>JAKSIF010000057.1 GCA_024398965.1 Fibrobacter sp.
AGGAACCCGCTTCTTCACGTAGACAAAGCATCTCCACGGATTGAGGAACTTGCTTCTTCACATAGACGTAGCATCTCCACGGATTGAGGAACTTGCTTCTTCACATAGACATAGCATCTCCACGGATTGAGGAACTTGCTTCTTCGCATAGACATAGCACCTCTACAGGTTCGTAGAGCAGTTTCTTCACCGAAATCAAGCTCCTTGCAAGTTTTTTTGAGGGCAATCGATTCCAAATAGGAATATTTCTCTTTATAAAAAAAGGCCTGCAAGCCCAGAAAAACCGGCGTTTTTTGAAAAATTTCGCGTGGTGCAAAATGGTTGCATCCTTTTTAGAAAATCTTCATTTACATACAAACTTTGTTTAGTTTTTTAAACTTTTCTTTATCGGTGGACCCTTGTAGTTTAGTGATCAATGAGCCGGGAATTGCTCGGACAGATTGACCTAAACATCAACACTCTTTACGAGGGTACCTATATGAAAAACGTTAACGCAATCAACTTCAACCGCATCACCAACGACGGCTTCATCGGTTTCCACAACAACGTGGCAACGGCAGCCGCATCCATCAACCTCAAGGATGTCCGTACCCAGCTGGACGCATACAAGGCAACCATCGGCAAGTTCTCCGACTACACCACCAGTGTGGCGGAGGCCGCGGCAAAGAAGGGCGCATCGGAACAGGATTCCAAGCGCACCGTCGCATTCCGCAATTTCCGTGGAACGGTAAAGGTGCTCACAGGCTCCCTGGACCAGCAGCGTTCCGCCCTGGCCAAGGAAATCTGGGAATACGTAAAGGGCTACGGCAATGCAGGTTCCGTTGACCAGAAGAGCCTCACCGGTATCATCGAATCGGTCATTGCTAACGTCCAGGCGGTTATTGGCAAGGAAGAATATGCCGGGGCCCTGGCCGGGAGCGAACTGGAGCTTGCCCTCAACGCCCTGAAGGAGGTGCAAGGCGCATTCGCCGAAGCCAACCAGACCCGCGCCGAGGAACGCCGCATCCGCGAGGAGACCACCAGCAAGAATCTCCGCAACGATTGCATCAGCGCCTTCCGCCAGCTGATTAACTTCGCGCAGTACAACGCGGCCACCAAGGGTGACGAAAGTTGCATGGCCTTCATCGACAAGGTGAACGTATTCATCGCCAACAGCCGTTCCCTCTACAAGGCTCGCGCAAAGGCCCGTGCAAAGGCTCGCGAAGGAGCCACCCCGGAACCCCGTGACGCTGCCGCCCTCGCACTCCCGGTGAACGCCGCCGCAGGCGTTGCCGAAGGGAGGATTAATGCCGCATAGCAGCTACATAGAATACCGATTACGCATCGCGCATACAAAGACACCCTGCCGACGCAGGGTGTTTTTTTGTTTCATCGGGAGATTTTACCCTACAAAGCTCAATTTTCAAGCATTTGTAGGATAACTCTACCCTACAAACATCAAATATTTTTATATTGTAGGGTAAGATGAGCATTGTGAAAGGAATATTGCTAGAAGAACTCGATCGCCTGGAAAAACTTCAGGCGAAGTATGCCTCCGAACAAGCAAAACTCCCCTCATGTTCTCTTCGAAGAAAAAAAATAGGCAAGCAGGTATATCTTTACCATGTATCCCGCCAAAACGGGAAAGTTGTTACCAAATACCTCTGCAAAAGCGTCGATCCGCAAGCCGCGCAATTTGAAGAACAAGATGCAAGACGAAGAGAGCTAAAGGCAAAATTAAAGAAATTGCAAAAAGACATTGAAGAAGTAGGACGAAGCCTTGGAAAAGTCAGCAGAAACTAGTTTTGAAGAAATTCTCCACCAGCTAGAACAAGCCGGTGCATTACGAAGACTCATCCTTGTCGGTAGCTGGTGCCTACTGGTGTACAAACACATCTACAACGACGCGCCTGAAATCCCAGCGCTAAGAACAACCGACCTGGATTTTCTCATCAGGGAGCCGAAGGTCAATATTCCACGAATCGATGTTCCTAGCATTTTGGAAAATCTCGGTTTCACGGCTCTTAATGACATAGGATCTGGTCTAACAAAGTATGAACGAGATGATTTGGAAATAGAATTTCTGATAGCCCAAATGAGGGGTGGCGACAGCGTTGTCAAAGTCCCCCATTTGACCGTTTCTGCACAAATGCTGCGCTACATGGAAATCGCAAACGGTTATTCCAAGCCAGTCAACTACAAAGGGATTACTTTGAGTGTTCCAGAGATTTCGGCATTCGTTTTACACAAAATCCTAATCCAGCCTTTAAGAAATAACGAAGCCAAGAAAGAAAAAGACGCAGCAACAATCAACTCCCTGTGCGAATTACTAGCTGGCCAAGAAAATCTGCGGACAAGAACTGTAGAGATATTTGAAAAGTTCCCCAAAACCTGGAGAAACAAGATCCTTTCCGAATCAAAAGAAAAGTACCCCGACATGGTCAGGATACTTGGAGTTTGATTTTTTCATTAATCTAGCTAGCAATCTATCTTAGAAAAATACTTTGTTTTCAAACTATACCGCTTCATTAGAACTGATTCTCTTCAACAACTTTTTTCTGTTTCTGTTTGAGAATTAGATCTGTAGCAAGACGAAAGAAGTCAGCTTCTTCCTGACTTTGAGCAGAAGCGATAATGTTATAGGAGTCGTCAAAATTTATCTTTTTACACAACACATATAATTGGTGCAAAGCTTCTGCATTAGACATTTCCGACTCTTTTTTTCTACAGAACTAAGATACATTACGTACGGTTTTTCTGTCAATGAATTAAAATTATCAAAGTATCAAATCACACCAAAGCCTACTATTTAAGCATAACATTCGACGTTTCGCGTTAGGGATAGTTACCCGTATGGGCGGAGACTCGCGTAGCGAGACTCCGTTTTAACAGCGTTGCGGGCGGTCCGTAAGGGCCGACCGGAACGCGTTAAAATATAGCCCGACCCACGCAACGCGTGGGGAACGCCCAAACCACCAAAAAAGAGGAAGCGCTGCTTCCAAACCGTTTCTACAGACTACGACACTTCCGACAAGCTGTACTTTGAACCGCTGACCCTCGAAGATGTGATGGGCATCTACGAACGCGAAAACTGCTACGGCGTTATCGTGCAGTTCGGTGGCCAGACTCCGCTTAACTTGGCAATGCGCCTCAAGAAGGCCGGCGCCAATGTGGTGGGTACAAGCCCAGAGGATATCGACCTTGCCGAAGACCGCGACTTCTTCAAGCAGCTGGTTGACAAGGTGGGCATCAAGCAGGCCGCTTCCGGCATCGCTCACAACGTGGAAGAAGCTCTCGCCATTGTCGAAAAGATCGGCTACCCCGTTCTCGTGCGCCCCAGCTTCGTGCTGGGCGGCCGCGGCATGGTGATCGTCTATAAGGAAAAGTACCTCCGCAAGTTTGTGGAAGAAGCCGCAGCCATCGGCGAAGGCAAGCCCATCCTTATCGACCGCTTCCTGGAAGACGCAACCGAACTTGACGTGGACTGCATCAGCGACGGCAAGACCACCGTGGTGGGCGCCATCATGGAACACGTGGAACCCGCAGGCATCCACTCCGGCGACTCCGCAAGCGTCATCCCGCCCATGACCCTCAGCAAGGACCTGCAGGAAAAGGTCCGCGGCTACGCCAAGGAATTCGCAAAGGAACTCCATGTGGTGGGCCTCATGAACATGCAGCTCGCCGTCAAGGATGGCGAACTCTACATGATCGAAGTGAACCCCCGCGCCTCCCGCACCGTGCCCTTCGTTTCCAAGTCCATCGGCGTGCCTCTGGCAAGCTACGCAAGCCGCTGCATGCTGGGCGAAACCCTCGAAGAAATCGGCTTCACCGAAGAAGTCCATGTTCCGTACGTGAGCGTGAAGGAAGCCGTGTTCCCCTTCGTGAAGTTCCCGGGCGTTGACGTGACCCTCTCCCCGGAAATGAAGTCCACCGGCGAAGTCATGAGCCTGGATCGCGACCGCGGCCTTGCCTACCTCAAGAGCCAGCTGGCCTCCGGCAACCGCATCCCGGGCCAGGGCAACATCTTCGTCTCCCTCAAGGACGAGGACAAGGCCCGCGCAGTGCCCCTGATCCGTCAGCTGGTGGAACTGGGCTACGGCCTCTACGCCACCCGCGGCACCTCCACCATGCTCTACAACGAAGGCATCAAGACCCGCGCCGTGTTCCGCATTTCCCGTGGCCGCCCGAACCTGCTGGACCTCATCCACGACAAGGAAGTCCAGTGGATCGTGAACACCAGCGAGACCGGCGCCGAAGCCATGGTCGATGAAATCCAGATGCGCAGCAAGGCTGTGGTCAGCGGCGTGCCTATCACCACCACCATCGCCGCCCTCACCTCCACCGTCGAAGGCCTCATGGACAAGCACGACTACGGTAGATTCGAGGTTTGCTCGCTGCAGGAATATCATAGACATATCGTCAAATAGACGAGATATACGTCACTTGGGGCTTTGCCCCATAGTGAAAGTTATCCACTTTGTGGAGAACGGACCTGCGGTCCTTCAGACGAGAGACGAGAGGAACGCAGGATAAAAACGCTCTCTGCATGTCATCCCTTCGACAGGCTCAGGGCAGGCTCTGAGCGAAGCGAAGGATCTAGCAGCACACCCCGTATGTCATCCCCGCGAAAGCGGGGATCCAGCATTACAAAAGGACTTGAGTTCATCTCAAGTCCTTTTTCTTTATGGGCGTTGCCCTTACGGGCCGGCCCTCTTGCGCTATACAAAAACGCCTCGGTCATGGCGAATATGTAAACACATTCGCCGCGACGCTCGGCTCGTTTTTATTTCGTTCAGCCTCGCGCTCCTTGCAACTGCACAAGGCAAGCTCCGCGCGAGTCCGACCCCATGCGGGCTGCGGGGCCTAACGCGAAAAGCAATGTGGAACGGCTCTTGACGCAGATGTGAGACTGCGCCTATGACAGCGTGGTCTTTTTTGTTATTGGATTGATGATAAAGGTCTTTTACAGTGCCTTGATTTCTTCGGGAGTAAGGCCTGTTCGCTTGGCGATTGCCTCTAACGGAAAACCGTCAGCGCGAAACCCTTTGGCAAGTTCGCATTTTTCCTCGTTGCGCCCCTCTTCCTTTCCCTGCAGGTAGGAGCCCTGCTTTTCGTAAAGCATGTCAGTCATGTTATCTACCTCTCTTGAAGCTCCGTGCTTTAGCACGGGAAAGCGGCTTCGCCGCTTGATAGCTGAAGGATGTCTTTTTCGATGAAACTTCGCAACTTTAGTTGCGCTAAAGTTTCACGAAAGAAGACCAGGAGTAAAAGTTCATCGGTGTACCCCACAAAAGATACATCTTTTGCGAAGTCTTCGTCAAGGAGATTTCCCGCTTTTTCCTCGTCGATGGTCTTGTCTTCCAGCACATCGCGAAAGAGCCGCAGCATTTCTGCGCGGGGCGACACATCACGGGCTTCCCAGCAATTTTCTTCTTGCAGGCGGTCGTCCATGCGGAAAAACTTCGACATTTCCACAAGGAACACATCAATCTTCTTGAATGGATATTTACGGTTCCGCATTACCTGGCACTGATGAAAATAAGTGTCAGGCTCCAGCGGGAACTGGTCATCCACAAGCAGCGAAAGCACATAGATATGCGGCAGCTCGTAACTCTTGTTTTTCTTCACCTGGTTATTCACGATGCGAGAAGTGTAATAAACCAGACGGTCCATGAACAGCGTGTTGAAATTTTGCTGCACTTCGATGACCACGGGTTCATTCGCTCCGGCTTGCCTTCGCTCGCCATCAGCATCTTAAAAATGCCATCGCTGAACGGATAGACATTCCTATAGATTTCACGATACTTGGGGAGATTCTCAGGATGTTCCTTGAGATCGCGAGCCATGGCCCAGAATTGGCTTCTATTCATACTTTCCTCCAGTCGCTACAGGCTAAAAAAGCGACGGGTTAATTGGCTCTGTCAAGGTTTTTTGTACGGCCAGGGTCAGATTGCATAAACGCGTTTTGTTAGCTGTATTCTAACTGCAGGCTCTGTCAGTCCTAACTGTACGCTGCAAACTCACTATAAATATGCTTTGGCGCAGAAGCTAATAAACTGCATGGAAATGGCGTTTTTGAAGTAAAAATGCAGGTTTCGATGGGCTGACGGATTGGGAAAGTTTTGCTAGCCCGGGGTTGGCGTATAAAATGACTTGACAGAGCCTATCGGACAATGATTTTTTCAACCTGGAATTTATTTCGAACGATGTAAATTCCCGCTTTCTGCACAGGGATAGCAACTTTCGAAACTCCCGGCGCTCCACGCCACAAACATTTACCACGCATATCGAACAACGCCGTACGCCCTCCCTCGGCCAAATTGTCGAGATGTATCGTCCGTCCAACAACGCTCACACGCAAAGCCCTAAATACAAGCGGCATTTTTTCGATACCCGCCTGTCCTTTATCCAATTCATTGGGATCAAACGTCCCCTTACCCGAAAAAATTGGGAAGCCGCCGTTGACGCCTTTCGAATCATATTCAAAGGCTTCTTCCAGCAACGGAGCAAAGCTCCTGGACTTCATCTCCTTCGACGATTTCGCAACACCAACCACGCTGCTGTCAGGAGATCCTAAATAGAACACATTTTTCACATAAACTTGACCGGGATATGTCAATGCCGTCGGGCTACATTTTTTCAGTTCACTTACACAAACATTGGCCGTGTTGTACAGGTTCTTCAAGGTGAACATCACTCGCCTAAATTGTGCAGACATATCTTTAAAACCAGAAACAAGCCCAGCCACACTTCCCGTATCCGATTTCACCTTTCCGACATTATAGGAATTGACGACACTTATAAAGTTTTCGGGACTTTCCATTATTTCGGCCCAATAAACATCCAGCGACATTCCCGCATAGCCGACAAGCCCCCCAGCATTCGCAGAACCATAAACAGTGCCCGCATTATAGGTTCTGTCAAGGTATATCTTTCGAGTAGCCTCCTTTAACGTTCCCCTAGTCGAGGGAACTCTATTGATACTATCCGCCTCAAGGACACCGACAATTCCCCCTGCAACAACCCCCTCAATAGAAGCACTTTCATTCCAGCAATTCTCTATAATGCCATGGTTCGTTCCTGCAATGGCTCCAGCATTTGTGCCTCGTATTGTAGACTTTGCAATTCCAACATTTTTAATGGTTCCGCTATTCAAAGCAAAAAGTCCACTATTTTTTACGGAATCCGTATAAATGCCTGAAATGACATGACCGCCGCCATCAAATATTCCTACAAACTTATCTGTTTTCTCAGACAAACTAAACAGCGGAATCCACGGATATTCCGATGTCGCGTTCAAGTCGATATCGGCTGTCACCTTGAAATTTTTGTCGCAAAAAAATGACGACATTACCGTATTTCCATAATGGTTAGTCCCATTGCTAAAAAGCGAGAGGAGCCACAGCTTTTCGGGAGAATCAATAATATAGGGATCGCTCTCGGAGCCTTGCCCTTCAAGGAACGCCAATATTGGATACCCTCCATTTTCTCCATGAGAATCTTCATTAAAGTACCCACCCAGTTTTTGGATGCTAGACCTTGATTTCAGGGTCTTGGAATCCATTCCCGCAATGGAATCAAAAACAACCAAGGTGTCAAAACCCAAGGCGGGAACAGAAGTCAATGAATTGTCGTAGAACAAAGGGCCATGAATCGTATCTTTTTTCTGGGGTTTACCGATAATGGCTCCAACATATTCGTTGCCAGTTACGACAGACGCGTTATAGCCATGAGATAATTTTCCGACTCCACCCACAGTTCCCGCAACAAGACCGCCCACAATACGGTCCCCCGATACAGTCCCCCTATTGTAAACATACTTGATATCGTTACTGTAAAGACTAAATGAAATTCCTCCAACCGAAGATTTCCCTGTCACGTTTCCATAATTCCGTGCGTAAAAGACATCTCCAGAAGTAACGCCACAGATATTCCGAATACCCTTGACATCAGCATAGTTCGTCACATTAAACATTGTCCCACTCATATAAGGAGCAACACCACACACAGCAGTCACACCACTCACCGAACCATCAACCGTAATGTTCGAAATATCGTTGAAATTGCCTTGCCCCGACCAAAGCGCCCCAACGGATTTTTCCCCAACGATATCAACCTTGTGTAGCGTAAGGGACCGGATTTCAGAACGACTCAAATTCGAAAAGAATCCAATAGGAGGCAATGCATTCTTATTTGTAACATTGTAATAAAACATAACGTCATCTTCCGGTTCGTCAAAAAGGCTATCCACATTGACGTCTTGGTGGATATTCAAATTCGAAATCGAATGGCCATTCCCATCATAACTTATCGCCCAGCCGTCCACGGGAGTCCAGTTGTTTACAGCCTTTGGCAACTCAATATCTGCATCCTGTCTGAAATAGCGCAATTCAAGCGTAGAGTCAATCACAATTGCTGCATGGCGTTCAAAACGACGTAAATCGCCCAGAGACTTTATCAGGTACGGGTTTTCCTTGGTGCCAGAACCATAATCAAATAATTTATCCATATTATAATAAGCAAGCAAGGGATATCCCCTGTTAACAAGCGCCGTTCCCGAATCAGGAAAAAAATGCGCTCCCATCGAATCGGCATAAAAATGAACCGAATCAGCGTGTTCCCCGTTCAAATCGTACAGATGCAAAATGGAAAGGTTCAAACGATCCAAAAGTTTTGGTGCAATAGGGAACAATGCACCGACTAAGGAGTCCCCACTCACCTTCCCCGCATTATAGCCATTTCCTATATTAAATTCATGATAAACTATTTCTTCAGAATGAAGAAGGAACACTAAAAGACCTCCGACACAAATTTTACCTGACACATCCCCCAAATTTACCACATTTTGAAAAAAAATTCGATCTTCATCTCGCCCCCCATACACAAGCCCAATCAGTCCGCCAACATACTCTTCACCGGCAATGTCGGCCTCATTCACAATGTCCCTAAAGATACCGTAATCATTGGGGACATCAATATAAAGAAATCCCAAGAGTCCACCCACACACTTCCGCCCCGTCACGGAAGCCCTGTTGACAATTCCACGATACGTGGCATGAATATAGGACACTCCGGTCATCCCAATCACACCACCTACAACGGAATCCCCGTCAACAACTCCTGATACAGAAATATCTCTCAAATAAGGAGCCCCCAAGAACTTAGGGGAGAAAGTCAATACATTAGGATAAGCATAAACAGAATCCATCCAAACAAAGCCGATAGTTCCAAAAAGCCCTCCGACATTGCGAGTTCCCTTGACAATCACATCTGCAGAGATGTTCTGCACATTGGGATCTTTGGGAGTATTCTGTTCATAACCATAAAAAGTACCCGCCAAGGCACCGACCGAAGCGCCGCCCTTCACATAGGAATTTCTGATTTCAAGATTCGTAACAGAACCCTTCCAAACGCCAAAGAGACCTTGGAAATTCTCGTCACTGCTGATGTAAAGGCCACTGATCGAATGCCCCGCCCCATCCAAGTAAATAAGCGCAGGCTTCAAGGTATCCCCATAAACGGTCCATTTATTTTTGGGAGCAGACTTAGCCCAATCCTTTGCCGAGCCTTCATTCAATACGATATCACTAGCCAACTTGTAATAAAACGTGGAATCGTATTTTTCGGCCATTAGTGCAAACTGCTCCGGCGTCTCGATTACAAACGGGTCGTTACTTTTACCAGCCCCCGATGCAAACTCTTTTGCCACTTTGCCCGTCCACACCTCCGATGCGGCAAAAACCGACAGCTGCAGCAAAACTACAGCGAGACCAATTTTAGATAAATACATAACGTCCCTTTTTTGAGTAAACCGCCTTAAATGTAAAAAAAAACAAACATTATCAAAGATAAAAATCATCAATCTAAATTTGATGACGAAATTCGGGTAAACACTCCTAGCCTGCATTCCCATTAGTAAAAAACGGCCCGGAAAGCGGGTCGTTTCTTACATTTTTATAACTCGTTGAGAGTCAAGCGATTAGCGCTTTTCACTTTTCTTGGCTCGCGTTATTATGCTACCGGACAATCGCTATCGGACGGCTCTGTCAAGCCTTTCCGTATTGCTGCGTTCTTGCTCGCTGCACCCGCCGTTGCTGAGGACGCGAAAAAGCAGGAGCGTTTCGCCATCGATGTGGGTAGCGGTTTTGCGACCTACTCCAGCCTGATTGCTCTTTCCATAGACATGCAGAACTGGGACTCTAGCGATGGAGTTGATGAGCCTGCCGACGAAACGCATCCTGAATTGAATTATGTGGTGGGGAGTCTTGGCGCAGAATTGCCCCGAGGGCAAGGTGCCCGATTCGGAATGCAGCAGGGGTGACTTTCTGGACCACCATCTGGTCCATATTGCCCTTGAAGGCAAGTTCAATTGGTTCACGCTTTTCGACATTCTAAGACCCTACAGCAGAATCGGCATTGGGACCATGCTTGAATTTGACGGCGGATTCGAAAGCGTGAGCCTACCCTCAGTCCAGTTGACGCCTGTCGGCTTGGAATTCCTGTTCCCGTACGTGAGCGTCTACGCGGAACTGGGTGCGGGCTACCGCGGTTTCATGAGCGGCGGCATTGCCTTCAGGATTTAAAGCCCGCGTTTCGAGGCTGTTTTCGTCTATTTCGACAGTTTCTTCGTTTCTTCCAAGAACAAATCGAAATCGCTCTTCAGATTTGCCAGTTCCTTCTTGCGGAACAGGTTGTATTCGTGTGCAGCCTTTTCCATGGCTTCTTCATGGCTAATTTTGCCCTTGCCTTCAAGGATCTTCCTTTGGCTTGATACAATTTGGTTGTCGAGTGCCGCCACCCAGTCCTGCATCTTCATGTGAATCTCGTCAAGCGCCTGCAGTTCGGCAAAGTCCAGGAACTGTGATACCATGAGGTTCAATCGTTGCAGTTCCTTTTCGGACAAGTAGTTCTTGGCGATTTTCACATCGTCTTCGGTGATGTAATTTCCCTTGAAGTTTGTCATTCCGACAAAGGGCTTGTCGCTGTCAACGCGTTCGTATATGAGTTCGGCGGCTGTATGCTCATGTACCGCATAATGCAATTTGTTCTGGACCGTCGCGAAGAAATCTTTAGTGATTTTCTTGCGAGGGTCGTAGTCAATAGATGTCGCGTAAATAGCGGTTGCGTCCGTTTTTCAGTCGCTCGTCGTCAAGAGCGAACCCTTTCTGGATGTATTCGTGAAGCCTTGCGGTTGCCCACCTCCTGAAACGGGTCGCAACGGGCGATTGGACGCGATAGCCGATGGCAATGATGACATCGAGATTGTAGTGATCTAATTCGCGTCGAACTTCACGCTTACCTTCCTGTTGAACTATAAAGAATTTCTTTATAGTTGCCTCCCTAGGTAATTCTTCGTCTTTGTAAATGTTTTCTATGTGCTGGCCAATATTTTGACGGGTAGTGTCGTAAAGTTCGGCTAGTTGGACTTGCGTTACCCACACATCCTCATCTGCAAATCGGACTGAAACGTCGGTTTTCCCATTTTCATCGTGATACAGGAGAATCGTATTTTCGTTCTTTTCTTCTTTCACACTGCACAAATACACACTTGTACAGAGGCTCTGTCAAGGTTTTTTGTAAGGCCAGGGTCAGATTGCATAAACGCGTTTTGTTAGCTGTATTCTAACTGCAGGCTCTGTCAGTCCTAACTGTACGCTGCAAACTCACTATAAATATGCTTTGGCGCCGAAGCTAACAAACTGCATGGAAATGGCGTTTTTGAAGTAAAAATGCAGTTTCTGATGGGCTGACGGATTGAGAAATGTTTGCTAGCTGCTCTTTTGTGTACGGAATGACTTGACACAGCCGGTTAATTAATGTTCTTTTGTTCACTACTAAATTTATACAAAAGTTTTGGCGGTGTCAAGGCGGTGGCGCGAAAAAATTTCACTTTGCAAACTATAGGCGACTGGGGGCGATGTTTTGGGCGTTGCCCTGGCGGGCCGGCCCTCTTGCGCTATCGACTCGCGATGCGAGTCGTTCGTTCAGCCTCGCGCTCCAAGCAACAGCAAGACGCAAGCACCGCGCGAGTCCGACCCCATGCGGGCTGCGGGGCCTAACGCGAAAGCAGGGCGGAACTGCTCTTGACGCAAATGCGAGACTACGCCTATGACAGCGTGGTCTTTTTTTGTTATTGGATTGGTGATAAAGGTCTTTTACAGTGCCTTGATTTCTTCGGGAGTGAGGCCAGAAACAGAAGCAATTTCGGCCAAAGTAAGTTTCCCCTGATCACGCAACGCCTTGGCAAGTTCCTTAGTCTTGTCACTCAGCCCTTTCTTATACCGAATGTTGAGTTCCTGTTCCAGGGTCATGTAAGCCTTCTTCGTGATGGGGTCCTTGCGGTACTGTTCCACGAGATCGTGGATGCGCTTCATCTTTGCGGATCCGTGCTCCTGCGTGGCGAAGTACTGCATGTATTCGCGAATGGAGTTGTCCTTGATTTCGCTATACTTCTTAAAGATATAAAAATTCTTGTAACAGAGGTCGCCCATCAAGATACTCGGGTCGCTTTCTTCGCGGTTCTGGAACCTGTAAACGGGCTTGTCCCTGCCGAAGATGTCGTCCGGGCAGATGAACAGGATGTACTGTTCCCGGAGTTCGTCGTAGCTCACGCCCTTGGCGAGAACATCCAGGTCGCACATCCCCTGGTAGTAGCGGGCGCGCTTGGGCAGTTCGCCGGTATCGACCATCTGCATCTCGATGTCAAAGAAACGACCTGTACCGGGCAATTCCTCCTTCACGAGCACATCGAAGCGGACGCTCTTGTGGAAGGGATCTTCCTGGGTCGTGGCTTCGGCGACCACGGAAATCTTGTCGATGGAAATTTTCAGGATGTCCTGCAGAAAATCCTTGGCGACATCCTCGTTGCTGAAGACCTTGGCGAACATGAAATTGTCGGTAATGTCCAGGTCTTCGTACCTTTTCATTTGATAGCTCATTTTTCCTCCGGTCGCTACAGGCTAAAAAAGCGACGGACTGTTTAACTCATAATACTTAACACGGCATTGGCCGGAAATGAACAAACAAACAACTGTTCTTTTGTTCACTACCAAATTTATACAAAAGTTTGGGCGGTGTCAAGGCGGGGCGCGAAAAAATTTCACTT
>JAKSIF010000058.1 GCA_024398965.1 Fibrobacter sp.
GAATCCGTTCTCCAGATTGTGAAGTATCTGAAGAATAACGAAGTGGTAACGCCGCAAGGAAAGTACTGGAAGGTGAGTCCGGAACCGGGCAACGAGTACGCTGGAGATCTGATGATTACCCCCAAGGGCCTTTACGCAGGCTCGGCTGGTATCGGCCAGTTTTTCTTGCAGCTTTTCGAGGTGACGAAAGATGAACAGTATTTGCAGGAAGCAAAAGACGCTGCGGAATACATTCTGAATACCTACGAAGGAGTAAAGTTCTTCAAGGATGTTTTGGAAGGTGCCGAAGGCGGCATCTGGCCTGTGAAGGGCTGGGGTACCAGCGTCTATGCGTCTCCGGCGGGGCAGGCCATCTTTTTGGATCAGCTTTACGCACATGTGAAGGATGAACGTTATCGCAAGTTCCTGATTCAGTCTGCCGATGATGCAATCGCCGCAGGTCATGACGACGGAAAGATCCTTCACTGGTCCACGGAAGCGGACTTGATGGCTGATGGTTCCTACGCTTTCTTCTTCCTGTATGTTTACCGTAAGACTGGTGACGAAAAATATCTGGAAGCCGCAAAGCGCGTAGTCGCCTTTACGGACACTCGCATCACTCATGCCAAGGAAGGCGGCATTTACTATAAGAATGTTGACCTCACGTTGGTTGGCTGGAAGTCCAAGGAATCTGCATTCCCCAACTTCAGTCACGGTGCTGCAGGTACGGCATTCCTGAACGCACTTCTTTATGAAGAAACCAAAAATCAAGAATACTTGGATAAGGCAAATGAAGTGGTGAAGTTCCTTGCTGCCATTGCAGAAGGCGATGAAAACGGAGCTCTGATTCCGTACCTCTACAATCCGGAACTGGGACGCTTCCATGACTTCTATTATTTAAGCACATGCCACGGCCCCGTGGGAACTTCCATTCTCTTCCGCAAACTTTATGATATTACCGGCGACAAGGAAAACTTGCAGTGGGTTGACATTTTGACGAAGGGAATTCTGAAGGCTGGTGCTCCGCTGAAACATACTCCGGGTTACTGGAACAGTTACTGCCTCTGCTGTGGCGCTCCTGGCGTTCTTGCACATTTCGTGAAGACTGCTGAAGCTCTTGGTGACAAGTCCTACATTGAACAGGCGAAGGTCACTGCAGACAAACTGTTGGGCGATTCCTGGAACGATGATAAGGGTCGTCGCTGGTACGCCGCATGGACCCGTAAGATTCCTGGCTTTGTGGAAACCTACACCGGCCTTTATGCAGGTGCTGCGGGAGCCGCTTCCGCGTTGCTCCAGCTTTACGCGCACGAAAAGGGAATTAAGATCCAGACCGAAACTGTGGAATACCTGTTCCTGAAATAAGTGCCGGAATTTATCCGCGACGAACCTAAAATTTCCGTACAACCCGAGACCCCTGGGTAATGAAATCCGCCTGGGGGTCTCTTTTTGTGAAAACGAGCAAATAATGTTTTGCCTATTTCGGCAAGGTTGATAAACAGAATAAAATAACCTATATTTTTGGTATGGATATGCAGTCTTCTAAGAAACGTGTGGCCGTTGGCCTTTCCGGTGGTGTTGATTCCGCTCTTGCGGCGTACTTGTTGAAACAGCAAGGTTACGAAGTGGTCGGCATTACCATGGCCACGTGGGATGGTTCCATCAAGAACATGCCTCGCGTAGAAGGTCGCGAAGGTTGCTTTGGCCCGGGTGAAGAAGAAAACATTGCCCAGGCAAAGACTGTTGCTGATCGCCTAGGCATTCCGCATTACACCGTTTCTGTGACGGAAGAATACAAGAAGCATGTGATTGAGTATTTCCGTGCGGAATACCGCGCGGGTCGTACTCCCAATCCTTGCGTCCGCTGCAATCAGAATATCAAGTTCCGCGCCCTGCAGGATGCAACCCGCCGCATGGGTGTGGAATTCGATTATTTCGCCACGGGCCATTACGCTCGCCTGGATTTTGCAGATCCTGCAAAGCCTTTCCTCTATGCAGCTTTGGACGATTCCAAGGATCAGACCTATTTTCTTTCTCGCTTGACTGCAGAACAACTTTCCACGGTGATTTTCCCCTTGGGCGGAATGAAGAAGACCGAGGTAAAGGCCTTGGCTGCAGAAATCGGCTGGGTGGATTTTGCCACCAAGAAAGAGAGCCAGGACTTTTTGGAGTGCGGCGACTACACCGTTCTTTTTGATGAGTCTGACGAAGTGCCCGGTGACTTTGTGGATATGAACGGCAAGGTGCTGGGTAAGCATCGCGGCATTATCCATTACACTATCGGTCAGCGCAAGGGCCTGAACATTGGCGGCCTTCCAGAACCTTACTTTGTTGTGAGTATCGACGTGAAAAAGAACCAGGTGGTTCTTGGCCCCCGTAGCGTCATGAGCTGTGTGGATGTGAGCGCCGAAGAATTGAACCTGATGGTTTCTGAGGATTCTCCGCTTTTGAAGGAACCGCTCACGGCTCACATTCGACTGGGTCATAAGGGTTCTTTAGCTCGCATTACTGAACTTGATGTTGCTTCGGGCCGCATCAGTGTTCACTTTGACGAACCCCAGTTCGCTTCTGCTCCCGGCCAAATTCTAGTGCTGTACGCAGGCCAGGGAATTGTGGCTTCTGGCATTATCACTAAGTAATCATTGATGTAGATGGGTGTAGAAACAGAGGAAAACTTCCTTTATTTCCTACAACATCTATAGGAAAATTTAAACTATTATACTATATTTGCTATAGAAAGCGCCGATATCGTCAAATGGGCGCAGAAATTGTTCCGCGGAGAAAACATGACTCTTCAGCAACTTCGTTACGCTATCGGTATTGCAAAGGTTGGTTCCTTCAATAAGGCCGCCGAAGCCTTGTTTATTTCTCAGCCGTCCTTGACCGCTGCTATCCATGACCTGGAAGATGAAATCGGTATCGTCATTTTCAATCGTTCCAGCCGCGGTGTTACTCTCACACCCGAAGGTGAAGAATTTATTGCCCAGGCAAATCAGCTCTATCATCATTACGAAACGGTCCTTGAAAACTACAGTAAGACTGAACAGAAAAAGAAAAAGTTTGCCGTGTCCACACAGCATTATTCCTTTGCCGTAAAGTCCTTTGTGGACCTGGTGAAGCGTTATAATATCGATGATTATGAATTTGCCATTCGCGAGACCAAGACCAAGGATGTCATTGATGATGTGGCTGCTCTCAAGAGTGAAATCGGTATCCTGTACCTCAGCGATTTTAATCGCAAGTACATTACTTACCTGCTTAAGGAACACGATCTGGAATTCCATAAGCTGATTGATTGCCACGCCTATGCCTACATGTGGAAGGATCATCCCCTGGCCAAGAAGAAGTCTGTGAACCTTGAGGACTTGAGCCAGTATCCCTGCCTTTCCTTTGAACAGAGTGAAAGCGGCAGCTATTATTTTGCAGAAGAAATTCTCAGTACCAATGAATACCATAAGACCATCAAGGCTAACGATCGTGCCACTATGCTAAACCTGATGGTGGGCCTTAACGGTTATACGCTTTGCTCCGGTATCATTAGTGAAGAAATCAATGGTTCCGATTACGTGGCGGTTCCTTTCAAGGATGCCAAGGGTGAAGACGATCGCACCATGGAAATTGGTTACATCACCAAGAAGAACTTTATGCTTAGCACCATTTGTAGATTCTATATCCAGGAAATGGAAAAGTATCTGCAGAACTATACAAGAACTCCAAATGTAGATGCCTAAAGCAGGGTTGGATGTTTAGGTGAAGGCCTGGTGTACGCCAGGTCTTTTTCTATCTTTGCCCTTAATATGAAATTTGAAGAACTTCCCTTGGCTCAACCGTTGCAGCGCGCCGTTCGCACTGTAGGCTACGAAACCCCCACTCCCATCCAGGAACAGTCCATCCCCAGCTTGCTGGAAGGTAAGGACCTGCTGGGCATCGCCCAGACGGGAACGGGCAAGACCGCTGCCTTTGCGCTTCCTATTTTGCAGCGCCTGCTGGATTCCGGGAAGTTCCGCCAGCCCAAAACTTGCCGCGCCCTGATTTTGCTGCCCACTCGCGAGTTGGCTATCCAGGTGGAAGAATGCTTTAAGCAGTACGCCCAGTACACAGCCATTTCTACGGCTTGCATTTTTGGCGGCGTCAGCGATGTAAAGCAGAAGAACGTGCTTATTCGTGGCGTGGATGTTCTGGTGGCAACTCCGGGTCGTTTGCTGGATTTGATCGGCCAGAAGGCCGTGACCATGAAGAACGTGGAATTCTTCGTGTTGGATGAAGCCGACCGTATGCTGGACATGGGCTTCATTCATGACATCCGTAAGGTTGTGGGAATGTTGCCGGGCAAGCGTCAGAACCTGTTCTTCAGCGCCACCATGCCCAAGGAAATTTCCGACCTGGCTGCAACCATCTTGAATGCAAATCCGGTTCGCGTGGAAGTTGCTCCCCAGAGCACTCCCATTGAACGCATCCGCCAGGAACTGTACCGCATCGACAAGCGTCGCAAGGGCGCCCTCTTGAAGGAACTGCTTTCTTCTCACGAAGAAATGAAGAAGGTGCTGGTTTTCTGCCGCACCAAGCATGGCGCCGACAAGATCGTTCGTGTTCTTGAAAAGGCGGGCATTAAGTGCGCCGCTATTCACGGCAACAAGAGCCAGAATCGCCGCCAGGAAGCGCTTGGCAATTTCAAGGATGAAAAGATTCGCGTGCTGGTGGCAACAGACATTGCCGCCCGCGGTATTGACGTGGACGACGTGACCCACGTATTCAATTACGACCTGCCCAACGAACACGAAACCTTCGTGCATCGTATTGGACGTACCGCCCGCGCAGGGAAGGAAGGCGTTGCCATTTCCTTCTGTGCTCCCGATGAAGAACAGGATCTTCGCGGTATTGAAAAACTCACCCGCGTGAAGATTCCCGAAGGTGATGCAAGTGTATTTGAAAAGCTGCCGCCGCCCCAGAAGGAAACACCAGAAAGCGAACTGCGCAATGCCCGCGGCCGCATGCCTCGTGGTCAGAAAGGTGGCCGAGATAATCGCCAGGCTGGTGCCGACCAAGACCGTCGTGATGACCGTCAGAACGCAAGCCAGAAACGCCGCGCAGACCAACGTCGTTCTGGAGGGAGCGACGCGGCCGATAGAATCCAGGAACAACAGTCCGCAAAGTTTGACTGGCGCAAGCACCAGGCCGACAAGCGCAACGCCCGCGCCGCTGAACAAGCCCGTGAAGCCCAACGTCATTCTGGAGTAAATACAGACTCTCGTCGTTCTGGAGGGAGCAACGCGACCGATAGAATCCAAGGCAAGAATAATTCAGCACCGCAGAACTCTGCAGACGGCGACAATCTAAACCGCCGAACCATCGGCCGAAACCGCCCTGGCTCCCGTGCCCGCAAGCGTATGCGTGAGCAGGCCGCCGCCAGCGCCGCCGCTCTCCTTGCTCGCGGTGGAAAGTAATTGTTGCGCAGGAATGGGTATGAAGAAATACTTTTGTACGTTGTTGTTCTCCTTGGTCGCCCTTCTTGCTGGCTGTGGAGAAGATGGCGCCCATCACGCAGTGGCAAATCCTGTTCAGGATGATGTTTTGGATGAGTTTTCTTCCAGTTCCTTTGTTATGGAGCTGCCAGTCAGTTCTGAATACACACTTCCATCGCTTAGCTCCTCCTTTCTTGAATGGAGTTCATCCTCATTTGTGTTGTGGTCCAGTTCTTCCTGGGAGAATGGTTTACTTTCGTCATCGTCTCTTCAGCAGGAATCTTCCTCCTCAAAAGAACAAGAGTCTTCTTCCTCGAAAAATCTGGAATCTTCCTCTTCCTCAGAATGGAGCAGTTCTTCCTCGGAGCAGCAAAGTTCCTCCTCTGTCAAGCTGACCTTGGAACAGGAAGTTGCCATGGATCGTCAGTATGTGGCCGCAGGCAGCTACAGTGAATTTCAAAGTGTGTCCAATGTCTTGAATCAGGTACAGCCTAATCAGAAACTGATTCTAGTTCTTCGTCATGCAGAACGTGGAGATGACTTCAGCAAGTGGGGCCAGCTGACTCAAAATGGAATTCAGCAGAGTCGTGAACTCGGACGTAAACTGAAAAATGGTGTCCCCGCTTTTTACGGACATTCGCCCTTCCTTCGCACCAAGGATACAGGCCGCTACATTGCCATGGAACGTGGTGACATTGCCGAAGGTGCGGAACTTCAAAATTCCGTAGAGCTGGAATCCCTAGGGGATGACTGGTACGTGAAGGACATGAACCAGCACGAACAGGACAAGAATCAGATGGGTGGCGGTTGGCAGCTGTTCTCCAAGTGGGCTTTTGAAGGCGGCTATGAGCAGGGCATGTACGACATGGCTTCCCGCAGCGTGGAACTGATTACGCAACAATTGATTCCAAGTATCCCTAGCGAATATTCCATGGGTATTTTCATTTCACATGACAAGGTGCTGGTTCCTCTCGTTGCCTACTGCACCGATCGCAAGGTGGATCTTCGCTATTGGCAAAATGGCAAATGGACTGAAAATCTGCAGGGCATTGCCATTATCGTCAACGAAGACGGCTCCCGCAAATACATCCCTATGGATGGGCTGAAGTAGACGTCTTTTGGGAAAATATTGCCTAGAGGTTTTCTGAGCCAATCCTTGCCTGGATTGGCTTTCTTTTGTATATTCAGTACGTCCAAGAAATAAAAAAGGATTTACTATGCATAAGAAATTTGCAAATTATGAAATCCTTGCACTCGCATCGGCCTTTGCAGTGGGTTTAACGGCTTGCGGTGACGACTCTTCGACGAATCCTGCGGAAAGCTCCAGTTCTATAGAAATCTCCAGTCCCGCAGAATCATCCTCCTCGTCTGCCACATCTTTTGAAACGGGTTCCATGACGGACAGTCGTGATGGTCGCTCCTATAAGACGGTTACGATCGGGGAACAAACCTGGATGGCAGAAAATCTGAATTTCGCCTACAACGAACCGACATCGACGTTGGATTCGTCCAGTTTCTGCTACGATAACGAAAACGAGAATTGCGAAAAGTTCGGGCGCTTGTATTTGTGGAGCGCCGCGATGGACTCTGCTGCCGTGCTCAATGCCGATGGCAAGAGTTGCGGTGCCGGCGTCACCTGTGATGCCGCGGAATCCGTTCACGGTGTTTGCCCCGAGGGCTGGCGCCTTCCCCAAGTCAAGGATTGGAACATCTTGATTGCCGCTGTAGGAAATATGTTTACCGCTGGTGCCGACCTGAAATCTGCCGAAGGCTGGGAAGAAGGTGCCGGTCGTGATTCCTATGGATTCACTGCACTTCCTGCTGGCTATCGTCACTTTGGCGGAACATTTGGATCCATGGGTGAATACGCCTACTTCTGGACATCCGAGGAATATGTTGTGGATCATGCGAACTATCAATCTTTCGAATACAACAAGAACGATGCTGTTGGGAGCATGAGCGGCAAAAACAATGCTTACTCGGTTCGCTGCATAAAAGAATAAAACATCACAGAACATTGGATATCAAAAAAGGCCCCGACTCATTTGAGTCGAGGTCTTTTAAACTTCTAGGTCAAGCGGCGTAGCCGGTGGTGGGTGGGGGGGGGTCTCCCCCTCGCTGCAGCCCCGGCCCCGCCCTTACAAACATTCCCTTCGGGAATAAAGTTCCGAAACCCACCCGGCCGGGTCTTCCGCTACCCCCTCTGCGGGGCTCAAACGCCGCCCCGCAACGCTCTGCTTCTTTCTCTCGTACGTCCATATGCAAATAAAAACGAGTTACCGTCACTTTAATGACAATTAAATGAATTATATTGTGAATGTATAAGCATAAGAGGTTTTTATAAGGATTTGATGCATTTTTGACATATTGAGCTTTGCTCTTGTTCATCACCTGAAATCGGCAAAATTTCACATCACGATAGAATGAGTAGCAGACGCTCACGTCCAGAAATGGGCGTGGGTCGTTTGTGTTTATTTCGTGATAGGCTTTGCCGAGCCTCAGGTGAGATTGCACTTACGTACCCACGCTTTTTTTGTTTGGTAAAATGTGCAAGTTGAAGTTCTTTAGTCTTTTTGCAAAAGAATCTTACCCTAAAACCATATGGGAAATGATTTATGGAAGGCATTGAAAAGAATACAGAACTTGACGTTGATGGTCAGCCGTTGAATGGCAATTTTAATAGAGTTCGCAACAGAAATAAAGCTGCAGCAACTCTTTACGGCGTATTGAATGGAATTACAGCGGACCAGCAGTTAAATGACACAGAAATATTATTTCTTCAAGTCTGGCTTGAACAGCAAAGCGAAATGAAAGGAGATATCCTTGATATTTATGATGCCGTAAAGGCTGCTTTGGAAGATGGTGTGATTACAAGTGAAGAACGTGAAGATTTAAAATGTCTTCTGGATGATTGTCTCGAATTTTCGGAAAACGTCTTTGAAAGTGATGTTGAAGTAAATCAGTTTGTAGGCTTTTTGAAAGGGATTTCAGCTGATGGTATAATAAACAAAGCTGAATTTGAAAGACTAAAACAGTATGTGTTTAATGCGCCTTTGAAGATTCAAAAAGCATTCCCATTCAATATTGTGTATGACAGAATCAATATGATTCTAAGGGATCAGGTTGTGGATGATGCGGAACTTAAGGAATTGAATGCCCTTGTCTCGGACATTGTCGGAACTCACTTTACAGAAGACGGCGATGCTGTTGGTGGTGCTACGTCTCTATTTAATGATGCCATATCGGGAAGCTTAAATGGTAAAAACGTTTGCTTTACGGGAAAGTTTATTTCCGGAAGTCGTAAGCAGATTGAGTCAAAGGCCGCTAGCCTTGGAGCAATCCCGCAAGGTAGTGTTACCAATTCTACGGACTATGTAGTGATAGGAACAATGGTTAGCCGAGATTGGATCCATGAATCATCGGGACGTAAAATTGAAAAGGCCATGGGTCTTAAAAAGAAAGGAGCCCCGATCATTATTACAAATGAACAGACTTGGAATGAATTTATATCAGAATAATATCAGAAGGAGTAAAAATGAAAAATCTTAACGCTCTTGTTGAAAAGTATAAGTCTCTCACCCTCACGAACGAACTTAATAATGAGGAGGCTGTAAAAAATTACATCATCCGAAATATGGTAGAACGAGTGTGGGGGTATGAATATGGTGCCGGTGTTGATTGCTATAAGGTTGAAGTAGAATTGCCTCAAATTGGAGTAAAGGTAAATCATAGCCGTTGTGATTATCTTATTCAAACAGCAAATTACAAGTGCATTATTGAAGCGAAACGTCTTTCGGAAGATGTTGAAAATCAAAAGCATATTGATGAACTTGCATCTTACGTGCATAACATGCTTGTTGAAGTTGGAATCTTGACAAACGGACGTAAATGGTCCTTCTTTATCGCAGATGCTGCTAGTCATGTCATGGAGAAAACGCCGTTTAAAACGATAGATTTTGAAAAGATTTCGGATGAGGATAAAAAGTATCTTCTGGATCTTTTTAAGAAGCCAGGCGCTGATTTAGCGAAGATTCGTTCTGCCTACGAAGAGGGTAAGAAAAAAGCTGAAGAACAAAATCTTATGGCGAAAA
The DNA here is from genome assembly GCA_024398965.1 of Fibrobacter sp. Lineage (NCBI taxonomy): Bacteria > Pseudomonadati > Fibrobacterota > Fibrobacteria > Fibrobacterales > Fibrobacteraceae > Fibrobacter > Fibrobacter sp. The sequence goes on from JAKSIF010000058.1 coordinate 9,533, forward strand.
TTGAAGCTGCAATTATGGAAGAACGTAAATATCTTTCCGAAGATGAGAAGAAGCATATCATCCGTAAAGTTGAGCCTGGTGTTAATGTAGTCAATCAGAATAAACTTGATAGTTACGAGAATTATTTTCAGGCAGCCATGATGAATATTGTGGAAAAGGAAAAGGCCAAGTATAAAGCAGAAGCGGAAGCAGAGGCTGCTCGTTATAAGAATGATATTGAGCCTGAAGAACTTATGGTATATTCTATCGTTCTTGGTCTTCTTGCTGATAAATATGATACGTCAGTTATCAATTTGAGCGATTTCAATAGTGGTCTTCTTGCGAAAGTTCATTTTAACGGACCTAAATCTGGTCAACCGATTCTTTGGATCATTGGAAAGATTATTGACAACAAGTATCGTTTTGAAGGTATTGCATTTCCTAAGGCAGATGGGGCGCAAGGTGATACAATTGCTCTAGTTGATCCCAAGGAAATTTTTGTTCACAAAGATCAAGTCCGTGCGGAAGCAGAAATAAGCTTTGCGGGACCTCGAGTTAAAGAATTAAAATCTGAAAATCCTGCAACGGAATCTTCCGTATGAATCATATAGTTGAAAGCAAATGGTTTCAGTTAACCGTAATGCTCTTCATTACGGTTAACGCCATTGTCCTAGGTTTAGAAACGATTCCTACGGTAATGGATTCTTGTGGAAAAATTCTTGATGTCATAGATTCCGCTTGCTTGGGAGTCTTTGCCATAGAAATCATTATAAGAATCATTGCTGGACGAAGTCGTTTTTTCGTATCTGCGTGGAACTGGTTTGATGTTTTAGTTGTCGCAATATCGTTTATTCCCGTTACGGGGTGTGTCTCAAGTCTTCGTGTTGTTCGTTTGCTGAAACAATTTCGGGCAATGAGATTGGTTAGCTCGGTAAAAACAATGCAGGTTATCGTAAACGCAATATTCAAAAGCATTCCGAGTCTAGGATATGCAGGATTGTTAATGCTGGTAACCTTGTACATTTACTCTGTAATAGGAGTGAATCTTTATGCGGATGTTGTCTATGATGATATTCAACCGTTTGCTGATATAGGAACTGCAATGTTGACCTTGATAATTACCACAACTTTTGAAGGTTGGGGTGATTTGTTACGTGGGTTGATGGCCGTGCATCCTTACGCATGGATTTACTTGATTAGTTTCATTGTGATATCGGCGCTTATTATGCTCAATATTGTTGTTGGCATTGTTGTGAATTTTGTCAGCGAATCATATGAAGCGAAAAACGAAAACAATACTATGGATGTACAAAAGGAACTTGCAGTTGTTCAGGAACACTTGGATAATGTGAAACGGGCCCTAAACATAAGCAAAAACTAAAAGCATAAAAATTGAACGAAAAAAGACCTCGGCTCGTTCGAGTCGAGGTCTTTTTAACTTCCGTTACGCAGCCAGCATCTCGTCGGCTTTATAGCATTCTGAATAACGAACAATCCAATGAAACTTTAATTTATGTCTATTAGCTTCTGTCGAATCAACGACCAAACGTCTAAAAATGGCAGGTCTTCCTTCCACTTGATTTTTCGGAGAAATGAAGCCCATAGTTTGTTTAATGTTGGGTTCGTTGCGAAATCCTCTTGGAACACTTCGTTCTCGGGATTGCGAATTGTTCCGCGATTTTCAAAGGTCCGACGAATGGCTTCTGAAAGTGAACTTTCATTTACGGGATGGTTCTTCAAAATCCTGTAAATGTCAAAATAGTCCTTCATTCGTGTATTTCTACCGGCAAGGTCGACAATGCATTGGAACTTTTCTGCAATTACAGATTCAAGTGGGTAGGTGCTGATTTTCGCGCAGGGCATATCTTCCAAAAGATTAGGATAACTAATCACATTGGGTGACGGATATATTTCGTCGCCGAATCCAAAATCCATAGAGATGTTTTGACTGATCGATTGCAGCTTCGCGTTTAGATGAATTCTGACTCCGTGATAATCCTTGAATTCTGTGATGATTTCGCTGGTTATATTCCTGTCGTCAAAAACAACGCCGTCTTCCGGGCAGACTATTTTGCAAATTTCTGCCACAGCCTCGCAAATAATGTTTATGTCGTTATTGATTTTATCTGCACGAAAATCTACATCCATGGTGGGCCTTGCCAAGAACTTTTCGTATGCGTAAAGTAACGCGCCTCCCTTTAAGCAGAAAAGTTCACGGTATTTGCTTTGGGAGAGCCTGAATAGGAAACGTTCATGGAAATACCGAATCAAGATGACCTGGTAATCTGTGTTTTGCGATTTTGCGATGTTGAGCAATTTCTCACGAATGGAATGTCCCAGATTCTTCGTATTCACTATGACCCCATGGTTATATACATTTCCAGAATTTTGCTTACGCGTAGTGTTTTGGCGTAATTCATAAGCTTGGAAATGTTGCGGTCTTTGCGCTTTAGGTAGTTCTTTACGATTTCGGTGCAAACATCCAATCCGATTTTATTCCTAAACTTGACGGCGTCGCAGACAGATTTTTCTATGTCGAAAATTTTCACCTCGTACCCAGAAATTATCGCGCATGTTACACCTGTGTCAAGGACGGAATCTGTTAGATTGTGGACGGAAAATGAGGGGTATTGCGGGAGCGTCACTTTCCGACCCCTTTTGATAGCGACGTCGTATTGCTGAGGAACTTGAGTTGTTAGTCCGTAGTAGGACCATGCCGAATACATACAGAGAATTCCTCCGGGAATTATTTTCTCGATATCGACCATGACGTTGGCCAGGTCGTCGGGTTTTGCGAATACACCTCTTTTCACTCGCACAAGAGTTCCCTCCTGAACTTTTTGGAGCGTTGCGTAATATTCTGCACGACTTTCTGCACAGATCATGTTTGCTGTAAAGAACTTTTCTTTTTTCATTGTATAAACCTACTACAAATATAAATAATTGTAGTGGGTTTATGATTCGTAGTTTGCAAAAAAAGACCCCGACTCTTGCGAGTCGAGGTCTTTTAAGTTTTGTGGATTCTATCGGCTCTGCGAGCCTCCAGAATGACGCGTCACCCTGGAGCCGAAGGCGATAGGGGCCCTGCGCGGCGCTAGTCCGCGCGAAGCTCTAGGTTAAGCGGCGTAGCCGCGGTTATATCTCTATAACCTTTAACCTATAAGCTTTAGGCTTTGTAGTCAGCGATCTGTTCTGCAGTCAGGTTCATGATGAAGTTGGAGTGCTTCATCA
>JAKSIF010000059.1 GCA_024398965.1 Fibrobacter sp.
GACCTTCGCCTTTGATGCAAATGCAAACGGTGGCATGGTCTACTATGTTGGCGACAAGGTTTCTAGCGTAACCTACGATATTGCCGATGGTGAAACCGCCCTGCCGGCAAACCTGTACCAGGTTGGCTCTAAGCTGGTTGGCTGGTCCTTCGACCAGAATGCAGAAACCGGCATGGTCAACTTTGATAACGACTTCATTGCCGCCTACAACGCAGCAACTACCGAAGAAGACGGCGCTCCCACCAAGCTGTACGCAGTTTGGAGCGAAGTCAAGGTTCCCACGGTTGTTATCAAGAATGCTGATACCGAAAAGGGTACGCTCAATGTAATTCCCTATGGCTATACCGAATGGATGCCGGTGCCTGCCGATGGCCTGGAAATCCCGATGGTCGACGGTGGCCTCTCCTTCGAGGTTAAATTCGCCGCCGCCGAAGGCTACGCCATGGCTGCCGACCTGGTTGCCTACGACCAGATGGGCAAGGAAATGGCAGGCTACATCGTTGACGGTGTAATGACCGTTGCCGAGAACGTGGTTATCAAGGGCGTTGACGCTGTCAATGATTACAGCATCAAGTTCGTGGTGGCAACTACCGATAACGATATCTACTTTGCTTCCGACTGGGAATCCGCCGGCGAATTCAACGTGACCGACAAGAGCACCTTGCCGAATAACGTTGCCCGCTCTGGCTATGTCCTTGCCGGCTGGGCCTTGACTCCGGATGCTGAAAGCGGCATCATGACCTTGACTGGCGACTTTGCAAAGGATTTGTCTGCCGAAGAAGAAAACAGCCTCTACCCGGTATGGGAAGCTAACGAAGCTTCTGTCTACGTCATTGCCTCCAACAACCTGGAAGCAGGTACCCTGACCCTGAGCCAGACCGTAGAAGGAAATACCTACGATCACGAAGTTCCGGCAGAAGGCCTCAAGGTTCCTGCAATAAAGAACCTTGTGCTTGACGTAAGCTTTGCAACTTCCGTGGGCTACAGCCTGAACGCTACTTCCGCATTCTACACCGTGGATGCCGAAGGCAACGCCCTTGCCGCCCTGAAGAGCGGAACCCTGACTGTGGATGGCGACGCTATCATCCAGGCTCCTGTCTTTGCTGAAACTTACGAATTCGCCTTCAGAGTCAACTCCGGCGACCAGCGCGTGTTCTATGGCCGTACCTGGTTCGAAGACAAGTCCTATGACCTGACCATGGAAGAAGCCGATCGCAAGTTCTCTGGCGATATCTACCGCACCGACTCCTGCTTCGTTGGCTGGACGTTCGAAGAAAACGGTACTGAATACTTCAACGAATTCAATGCTGCATTCCTGAATGCCGCAGTAGAATACAATGTTGCTCCTGGCGTTCTCAAGGATCTGTATGCCGTGTGGTCCGAAGACTGCGGCGAACAGAAGAATGTGACCGTCAAGCTGGCTAACGCTGATGCAGGTATCATCACCTTGACTCAGAGCGTCAGCAAGACTTCCTGGAATGTGGATCTGGACGAAACGGGTCTTGAAATTCCGGCAGTCAAAGGCATTGACTTTACTGTTGCAATTGAAATCAATGCAGGTTATACCGCCGACGGTGACTGGGCCTACTACATGATCGTAGACGAAAAGCAGGAACTGGTTGGCGACAAGTTCGTTGTGGAACCCTCTCTGCCGGAAGTCATGTTGCTGAATGTCCCGGCTGTGGAAGATCCGTCTGTTGAATTTGCCTTCGACGCAAACGCTGGCTCTGCCAACGTATTCTATGGCGCCGACTGGAGAGCAAGTGGCTCCTTCTACCTGGGCTGCGACATTCCTGAATTCCCGAAGGATGTCTATCGTACCGATTCCGTTTGGAAGGGTTGGGCTTTCACTGCTAACGGCAGCGAAACCTTCACCAAGTTCGACATCTCCTTCATTAAGGCTATGAGAGCCGCCAAGGATCTGGGCCTGAATACAAAGACCCTGTATGCAATCTGGACCGCTCCGGAAGTTGAAATCGAAACAGTTGATGTTTCCGTCTCCTTCAAGAATGCTTCCAGTGGCAAGATTACCTTGAGCCAGATGGTTGATGAATATAACGAAGTAAAGACCGAGTACGACTTGACCTCCGGTCAGAAGCTTGCCGTGCCTGTTGTGGAAGGCGGCCTGGTATTTAACGCCAACGCAACCACAACCGATGGCTTCGATCTGGAAGGCGATTATCCCATTGTTCTGATGGATGCCCAGGGCGTTGAACTGGATTCCATCGCAAACGATGGTACTGTCACTATCTCCGCTGCAACAAACGTTGCCGTAAAGGTTTACGCACCGGACGAATACATTTTCCTGGATGTAAACGTGGCTGCCGATGTCAACCTGTTCTTCGACTCCGATTGGGTTGATTACGTTATCGCCGATGTGGATAGCAATAACGCCTTGCCCATGAACCTCTACCGTGGCGATGCCGTACTTGCTGGCTGGGCTCTGACCGCAGATGCTTCCGTATCTGACGCAGTTCAGGAATTCAGCGCCGACATGCTTAAGAAGATGGTGGAACAGAATGAGTACAAGCTCTATGCAGTTTGGAAGTCTGGTAACGACAATATTTACGTAGTAACCAACACCGATGCAGACAAGGGCTCCATGACCTTGACCCGTATGGTTGGTGACGACAGCTATGAATACGAAGTTCCCTCCGCCGGTCTGAAGATTCCTGCGGAAGTAGCCAACGACCTGTATGTTCCGGCATTCACTCTGACCGCTATCGGTTACGAATGGAATGACGGCGCTTACAAGGCTGTGGTTGGAACCGAAGAAACTGCAATTCCGGAAGCAGGCTTCAAGATTGAAAGCGATGTCGCAATCGCCGCTCCGATTTCTCAGCTTGGCTTTGAAATCGTCTTCGATTCCTACATTCCTGATGACCGCGTGTTCTTTGGCAAGAACTGGACGAATCGTGCTATCGACATGACCTTTGATGTAGGTTTCGCTTCTAAGTTCCCCATGGACATCTACCGCGTTGGCTACTGCCTGGAAGGTTGGACCATTAATCCGAATGCTACGGAAGACGAGCCTGTATTTACAGAGTTCAGCGAAGACTTTGTAAAGGCCGCTCTTGAAACCTACGCAGACGATTATGCTGGAAAGGTCTATACCAAGTGGGCTGCCTGTGAAAATGAAACCTACCGCATTTCTGCTGATGCAGGCACAGTTGGCTACATTGAATTGACCCAGTACGGCGAACTCGATTCTGAAGGCAATCCCATTTGGATTGATTTCTACCGTCTGACTGGTGACGATGACGCTCTGATTGTGCCGAAGGGCAATGGCGATATCAGCTTCACCATTGAATACACAACCAGCGATGGCTACAGCAAGGATGATCCGTATCTCACTTACGTCTATAACGCAAGCGGTCGCCTGCTGACATCTTTATCTGAAACCGAAAGCTATGTATTTACCTCCGATGCAAAGCTTAAGGCCGGTGTTTCCGCCGATCACTTCACCATCGTCTTCGACGTGAATGCTGCAGACGGTGCTCCGGTATTCTACAACGATCTCTGGCGTGCTTCTGGCGAATTCGATCTTGATATGGATTATGCGGATCTGGAATTCCCGATGGCATTCCGCGCTGGTTTGCGCCTTGCTGGCTGGGCTCTTGAAAAGGCCCCCGCTGCTAACGCAGATTACTACGACGTATTCACTCCTGAACTGGCCAAGACCTTGGCTAGTGGCAAGGCTGAAAACGTTACCCTGTACGCTGTATGGGAAAACGATCAGTATCAGGAATCCGCAAGAATTACCGTGGCCGACATGGAAAAGGGCTCTGTAACCTTGGAAAATGCCGGCAACAAGTTCGAAATCGACGAATACGGTCTGCTTGTTCCTGCTGTTGAAAATGGCATCGCCTTCAAGGCTAGCTACTCCGTGGCATTGGGATACTCTGCTCCGGTAGGCGCTAGCCTGACCTACGAACTGGATGGCGAAAGCATGACTGTTAACAACGGTATCTTGCTGGTTGAATCCGCCGACGACATTACTCTCGAAATTCCTGCCGAAGCTGACGAGGCAATGCGCTTCGCCTTCGATGTGAACGCAAATGGCGCCAACGTATTCTACGCCGATGGCTGGAAGTTCGAAGGCAGCTTCAACATGGGTGGTACAAACTCTGTATTCCCCGAAGGAATCTATCGTACCGATGCTAAGTTCCTCGGCTGGGCTCTGTCTGCTGAAAGCCGCCGCTACTTCAACGAGTTCGACTCTGAATTCATTGAAGCGGTCAAGTCCATGAAGGATTTGGGCATGAAGGCTGAAGTCCTCTACGCAGTATGGGATACCTACGCCCTTGTAGAAACGGTTCGCCTGACTTCTGGCAGCGAAGAATCCGGTTACTTTACCGTATTCCAGACTGTTGGTGGCGAAAACTTCTACTACGAAGTTGGTGCTGAAGGCTTGGAAGTTCCGGCAACGGAAACTGGCCTGACCTTCAAGGCCTCCTTCGAAACTCGCCCGGGTTACACGATTGCTTCCCAGATGCCTATTATCGTTGAATCTAGCGAAACCAGCCAGATCGAAAATGGTGGTGAATTCAAGGCTGTTGCCAATACGGTTCTTGATGCAGACGCCAATGCCGATCAGTATCGCTTCGCATTCAATGTGAACGCCGGTGACGCTAACGTATTCTACGGCGACTCCTGGAGCAGCACTGGTGAATACAGCATGGCAACACACGAGGAATTCCCCCGCGTAATCTATCAGTCCAACAGGGTGCTGGTGGGTTGGAGCCTGGATTCCGCTGGTGAAGAACTTTACAACGGCATGAACGAAGACCTGGTGACCAAGCTCTCTGACAAGGTGACCACACTCTATGCCGTATGGGAAGATTCCGAAGTTGAAACTTACAAGGTTTCCTTCGCCAATACCGAAGTGGGCGACCTGAAGCTTGTTCAGATTGTTGAAAACGACACCATTGCCTACGAAGTGGGTGATGATGGTCTTGACGTTCCTGTGATCGATGGTGGTTTCAGGTTCAAGGTTGCCTTTATGGCTGGTGCAGACTACACCAACCTGGTAGATGCCGACGAACTCTTCTCCGTTGACGAAAATGGTGAAGAAACCGCTATTGAAGATGAACAGATTGTTGTTGAAAAGGACTTGACTATCGGTATTCCGGTTGCCCTCGAAGTCTTCACGGTTGTGTTTGACGAAAACACCGATCGCAAGAATGTATTCTATGGCTCCGACTGGGTTGCTGGTGGCAAGTACTCTGTTAACGAAGAAGGCAAGGGCAAGCCTCTGCCGCAGTACATCTATACCGCCGACGCTTGCGTCGCTGGCTGGACCTTCGGCTCTGACACTACGGTCTACAGTGACTTTAACGTTGAACTTGCAAATGCCTTCAAGGCTGGCAAGCGCGGTGCTAACGGTTACGAACTGAAGGCCAAGTGGGTTGACGCTGCAACATGCGTCTCCGGCGCCTACATTCCGGCTTACGCATCCGTCTCCCTGGTCTCTGAACACGGTACCGTCGAATTCGTTGAAAAGTCTTCCGAAGGCAATGAACTCGTTCACACCTTCGACAAGAAGGGCAACATGCTGCTGCCTCTCGACTTCGATGGCCAGAAGCTGATCCTCCGCAGTATTGCAGACTCCAGCTTCGTGATGGACTCCCTGGTTCTTGTTCGTGAAAATGGTGATGCCGTTGAAAGCTACACCTACGTTGACGGCAAGCGCATGGACTTCAATATGCAGGGCAAGTTCACTGCATACTACTCCAAGAGCAACAAGACCGATGTTGAAATCGTCGACCTGAAGCTGGAACAGTCCGGCTCCATGATCCGAGTCTCTATCGTAACAAGCGAGTTCGAAGTCACTCGCAATGTTGAAGCTCGCGTAGTGGTAATGGATGCCTTGGGCAATGTAGTTGTTGAAAAGGTGGTGGCTGACTCCATCAAGCAGACTCCGGCAAATCTTGTCTGGACCTCTAGCGAACCTCTGCCCATTGGCGAGTACGTGGTATTCGCGGATCTTTCCGAAGGCGATGACGTTGTCTCTGAATCTAGAAGCTTCAGTGTTGACGGAGCCATCGTTGCTCTCGGTAAGGACAAGTGGCAGATGATCTCCATGGCTATCGTGGATACCTCCGCTATTATCTGGGACGACGATCCGAAATTCTTCTGGTGGGATGAAGTCGGTGAACCGGGTGAATTCTGGCAGTATAAGGAATTCACCAAGCACGACGAAGTCGTTGCCGAACGCGGTTACTGGTACAGCTCCTTGGAAGGACGCGACCTGCCTCTGAACATGGATGTTAAGCCTGTAACTAAGGATGTTACCTGGGATCTCGACAGTCTGGTTAGCGGCTGGAATCTGGTTGCCAACCCCTATGGCTGGAGTGTTGACCTCTACAATGCCAATAAGGATAAGTACGCTCAGTTCGACGAAGATGCCGAAGTTCAGTTCCTGCGTTACGACGAAGAAATTGAAAACTACGCACCGGTCTATGTGCTGAAGCCTTACGAAGCCGTATGGGCAGCTGTCAAGTCTCACACGACCTGGACCTTGAAGGCCGAGGCTGAATTTGCCAGCGATGTGGCTAAGGACTTCCCGGAAATGGATAAGGAAGATATCTCCAAGGATAGCACCTCCGTATCTGTGTCCAAGCGCAAGGCTCTCGCCAAGGCTAACAGCAAGAACAAGTGGTCTATGCAGGCTGTGCTTTCCGACAACAACGGCCGAAAGGACTTCTGGAACATCCTTGGTGTTAGCGACAGACCCTTTGTTAGCGCAGAACCTCCTGCTCCCATGGGCGATCATGTAAGCCTGTCCGTTCTTGAAGGCAAGAAGGCATTTGCCAAGTCCTTCAAGAAGGTTGCTGACAGCTATGAATGGCAGATTTCCATGGCTGCAAGCTCCGACCGCTTCGGCTACCTGAGCCTGGAAGGCGTGGCTGGCGTCAAGAGCCTGGGCTACCATGTGTATGTGACTATCGATGGAAAGACCACTGAAGTCCTTGATGGCGACCAGATCCGCGTTGCCCTTAAGGCCAAGGCCACTACCGCTACGATCAACGTTACCGAAGGTCGCCTGAATACGGTTGTCGCTTCTATCAACGGCTTGCGCATGACTCAGGGCGCTGGCAAGGTGAACGTCGGCTTCAATGTTGACGATGGCCTGGCTGGATCTCGCACTGTCGTGGATATCGTAAACCTGGATGGTAAGGTGATGGCCACCTACAGCACCAAGGCCGAGGCTGGTTACAACCTCCTCCACCTGGATGCTCCGAAGTCTGGTCTGTACATGCTTCGTGTCCGTGTGGCAAGTCAGCAGGTTGCAGGCAAGATCATGGTCAGGTAGGAAAAGGCTTCCGAAATCGATAAATAACGCAAAATCTGCGCAAAATAAGTTTGAATCCCCGGGAAAACCGGGGATTTCTGCTTTTGTAATAATTAATCAAGGTTCGCGTTAACTATAGCCAAACCCATGTGATATTTCTAACTTTGGGCGCACTATGACAAAGGCTAAATTCATTAAATTCGTTATCGCTACGATTCTCGCAATCGCAGCTCTCTACTTGCCGTACGAACAGCTCGGCTTCGATGCAGCAAGTCCCATGGGAATCCTGAATCCGTTGGAAATCCGCGTCATTGGCGTTTTCGTCATGGCTGCTCTTTTCTGGATTCTTCAACCGTTCCCGATCTGGTCTACATCCATGCTGGTCATCGTCTTGATGATCATCACGATGTCTGACTCCGCCCTTTCCCCGTTCCGCGTTGATGGCGTGACCATGATTAGCCACAAGTCTGTTATGGCTACTTTTGCAAACCCCATCATCATGCTGTTCCTGGGTGGCTTCTTCCTGGCTGCTGCTGCTACCAAGTACAAGCTGGACTTGAACCTGGCTCGCGTGCTCCTGAAGCCCTTCGGTAAGAACCCGAAGTTCGTGCTCCTTGGCCTTATGCTCATCACCGCAGTGTTCTCCATGTTCATGAGCAACACCGCTACCGCTGCCATGATGCTCGCCATCCTCGCTCCGGTGCTCAAGCTCTTCGACGAAAATGACCGTGGTAAGGCTGCATTCGCTCTTGCTATTCCTCTCGGTGCAAACATCGGTGGTATGGGTACTCCTATCGGTACTCCTCCTAACGCTATCGCTCTTGGCGCCCTGAACGACGCTATCGCCCGTGGCGACCTGGCTGCAAACCCGGTTTCCTTCGGTCAGTGGATGGCTTTCGGTGTTCCTTATGTTATTATCCTCATGGTTGTTGCATGGGTTCTCCTCATGAAGATTTACCCCATCAAGATGAAGGAAATGGTCCTGAACATCGAAGGTGCCGGTAAGTTCGATACTAGCCCCAAGGCAATCATCGTTTACATTACTTTCGTTCTCTGCGTTCTCCTGTGGGTCACCGGTAAGGGTGTTCACGGTATCAACGATAACGCTATTGCTATGATTCCTATGGCTGTGTTCGCCCTGACTGGTGTTATCACCAAGAAGGACCTGAACGCTATGAGCTGGGATGTTCTCTGGTTGGTTGCTGGTGGCTTTGCTCTGGGTGTTGGCCTCAACTCCACTGGCCTTGCCGCTCACTTGATCAAGACCATTCCGTTCGGCACCTGGTCTCCGGTTGCTCTTATGGTCGGTTGCGGTATCATCTGCTTGTTCATGGCTAACTTCATGAGCCATACTTCTACTGCAACTCTCCTCGTTCCTATTCTCTGCGCAGTTGGCATTGCTTGCCAGGACAACTTGGTTGGCCTCGGTGGCGTTACCGCTCTCTTGGTTTCTGTTGCCTTTGCATCTTCTCTCGGTATGTCTATGCCGATTTCCACTCCGCCTAACGCACTTGCCCACGCTACCGGTTACACCGATACTAAGGGTATGGCAATTACCGGCGTTGTGATGGGTCTCCTCGGTCTCGTACTCTCTTGGGGTATGATGATCCTCTTGGCAAACATCCACTTCTTCGGTACTCCGGAAGTTAAGGCTGCTCCTGCCGCACCTGCTGTTGTTGAAAAGGTTGCCGAAGCTCCGGCTCCGGAAGCTCCCGCTGCCGTTGCTGTTGCCGACACCTCTGTGATTGACTCTGTTAAGGCTGATAGCGCTGCTGTTGATTCCGCTAAGGTTGATTCCGCTGCCGCTCCTGCTACTGAAGCTGTTGCTGATACCGCTGCTGCTGAAGCTCCGAAGGCTGAAGCCGCTCCCGCTGTAGAAGCCGCCGCTGCTGCTGCTCCTGTTGCCGCTGCTTCCGCTGCCGACGAAAAGAAGGCTGCTCTCGAAGCCAAGAAGGCCGAAGAAGCCCAGAAGAAGGCAGAAGCTGAAGAAGCAAAGCGCAAGGCTGCCGAAGAAAAGAAGGCTGCTCTCGAAGCCAAGAAGGCCGAAGAAGCTCAGAAGAAGGCAGAAGCTGAAGAAGCAAAGCGCAAGGCTGCTGAAGAAAAGAAGGCCGCTCTTGAAGCCAAGAAGGCAGAAGAAGCCCGTAAGAAGGCTGAAGCTGCCGAAGCAAAGAAGAAGGCTGCTGAAGAACGTAAGGCTGCTCTCGAAGCTAAGAAGGCCGAAGAAGCTAAGAAGAAGGCTGAAGCTGCCGAAGCAAAGCGCAAGGCTGCTGAAGAACGTAAGGCTGCTCTCGAAGCCAAGAAGGCAGAAGAAGCCAAGAAGAAGGCTGAAGCTGCTGAAGCAAAGAAGAAGGCTGCCGAAGAACGTAAGGCTGCTCTCGAAGCCAAGAAGGCAGAAGAAGCTAAGAAGAAGGCCGAAGCTGAAGAAGCTCGCAAGAAGGCTGCCGAAGAAAAGAAGGCCGCTCTTGAAGCTAAGAAGGCTGAAGCTGCTGAAGCAAAGAAGAAGGTGGAAGAAGCTAAGAAGCTCCTCGCTGAAGCTCAGAAGGCCGAAGCAGAAGCCAAGAAGGCTGAAGCTGCTGCCAAGAAGGCTGTTGATGCAACCGCTCCGAAGCCGGCCCCGAAGGCTGCTCCGAAGGCAGAAGCTAAGCCTGCCGCTGCACCTGCTGCCGCAGCTCCCGCTGCTGCTGCTCCTGCCGCTGCTCCGGCTGCTGCTCCGGCACCTGCCGCTGCACCCGCTGCCGCTCCTGCTCCGGCTGCTGCACCCGCGCCTGCCGCCGCTCCGGCACCTGCTGCCGCCCCCGCTGCAGCTCCTGCAAAGCAGTAAAGAATCGAATATCGCAAGTTTAGCGGAATATAAGTCGCCTGGGAAACCGGGCGGCTTTTTTTGTTTCTTGTGGCGCCGCAGCTTTCTAATAGCAACTAAACAATCTTTTCCCAGCAATACAACTTGGCTTGACATCGCCTTAGCCAAGGCTATGCCATGCCATTTAACAAATGTTGATGTGTACCATGCCAAAATAAACTTTGAGATTCAAAAAATTAGAGTATATTTCCATTAAGTTGTACTTTTTTAACATCTAAAATTTAGCCGGAGACTAGATATGCCTAGAATCGCTTTCGCCGCTACACCGTTGCTGACCGCCCTTTTGATCGCCTGTGGAAGCGACTCGAACGGAACTAGCGCCAACCATTACGACGGAACCAGTTCTGGCGACAAGAACGGTGTTTGCTCTATTTCCAAGAATGCAACATCCATTACTATGAAGATGAATGTAAACGGTGCTGTTACCACAACCGTTTATGACTTTGACGGTGGAAGGCTGGCTTCACAGTCCACAATTACAGACGTGTCTGCCATGGGAAGCAACGCAAAGTACGCTTGCGAGTCCATGGCCAATGGCGAAGGGTTCGAGGCGAGCTTTGACGCAGGCAAATGCACCGTTAAGCAGACTGCTGGTCTCGCCAGCGAAACAATGGACCAGGTTTACCAGGCCCAGAGTGCGGCATGCGATGCAGCGAACAATATGGCAAATGGCGTGACCAACCCCACCGGCAACGGGTCCACGGACCCTTCGGGTGCCACTTCAGTTGACGAAATATGCGCGGTGACCAAGACGGCAAAGTCTGTCTCTTACACGGGACATGATTCCAAAGGCAAAAAAGCGACAGTACTTTTCACTTTTAACGCCGATGGTTCCGTTACACAGGTATCTACCTTTGAAATAGAGAATAGCGCGTCTGCCAAGGCCGAGTGCAATACCTTTAACGCTTATGCAGATAATGCAGTTGCCAGCTTTAACAATGGCGTCTGCACAATTACCGACTATCCATTTATGGCTGTAAGCGTTGATTATCTGTACGAAGAACTCAAGAAACAGTGCGACGAGCTAAAGTCCGACAGCCGTTTCTAGAGATGTTTGTGTACGCAATGCTTTGATTGACCTGTTATTTGTTTGACAGGTCTGTTTCAAAGACTATATCAAATTAAAACAATCATGTTACCGCAATTCCCCGTTGTACGTCTAGCTGAACAAAAGAAAAACGCCTCCAAACAAGAGGCGTTTTCTTTTCATCTTAATAAGAAAAACTATTTGATTTTTTGGTAGTCAAGACCGACCTTAACTTCTAACACCATATCGTCAAAGCTAGTCCCATAGCCTAACTCAAACAAGACGTCGCCAACCTTTTTTTGATAGCAGCTAAAAACATCATTGTGATAAGAAATGTCTAGTCGATCTTCGCATCCAACAGAGGGATTCCAGCCCATATTTTGTATTGTTTGCTCTTTTTGCAGCCATTCCTGTTGAGTCATATGAAGCGTGACATCACGCCCTTCCTCGTCAACCATTTCGCATACACCATCAACATTTTCCCATAATTGATTCTGTTCTGGAACCCCAGCATATTTAGCCGCATTAGGACAATCTCTTACTTCCATATGGAACACTCTATCGCCCGCCGACCATAACTCTATATACAAGCCGTTCTTATACTTCATATAGTCTAAATTGGCGTAGTAATGAACATGTTCGTCGTCGGCCAAAGCCTGGCTATCAAAAAAGAGTGGGATTGTATTTTCGTCTACAGGAGATGTAATCTCAACAATACAACGTTTTTCATACTCATCAAAACTCGTCACATACTCAAATGTCGGAGGAACAGGTAATTTGTTTAAAGCGGGAACACAATCCTCGGGCAAGATGAATCCATTGCCACCGCTTGTTGCAGAATTCCCGTTAGTTCCAGAATCTTCACCGCAAGCACAAACAAGAAGGGAGGCCAATGTTGCTGCTGCTATACATTTTTTCATACATTCTCCATACATTACGTTTTTTTTATTATACAATTATCCTTCTAGTTTGTCAATTATCATATATATGTTTTGGGGATAAAAAAAAGCCCCGCTTCCGCGAGGCTTCTTTTCAGTGGTCGATACAGAACTCGAATCTGTGACCTCTACCATGTCAAGGTAGC
>JAKSIF010000060.1 GCA_024398965.1 Fibrobacter sp.
GCTGTTTCGTTGGGCGGCGACAGCGATACCCTCTGCTGTATCGCCTGCGCCATGGCCGAAGCTGTTTACGGCATTCCTGCTGAAATCCAGCAGGAGACCATCAACCGCCTGGATGAACGGATGCTGAAAATGCTAATCCGGTTCCAGAAATTTGTGGCTAGCAAGTAAGACGGAACCTTTCTATATTTGGGTCATGCTTAAAGTTATTAGGGCGGTGACCCGTTTTCTTTCCACCTATACATCCCTTTTTGTAATCGCCTGCGCGGTGGTTGCCTTCTTTGCCCCTGTTACATTTGCCTGGGTTCACGGAAACGTTTCCTCTGTCATTCTCGGCATTATCATGCTGTCCATGGGCTTGACCCTTCGCATTGAGGATTTCAGGAACCTGGCGAAGCGCCCGCTGGACATTTGCGCTGGCGCCTTGGCTCAGTACACCATCATGCCGCTGGTTGCCCTGTGCCTTACGAAAGTTTTCGGACTGGATCCGTATCTCGCTGTAGGTATCATTCTGGTGGGCTGCTGCCCCGGCGGCGTCTCCAGCAATGTGATGAGCTACCTGGCGAAGGGTGATGTGGCGTTCTCCGTGGGGATGACGACTGTTAGCACCTTGCTCGCTCCCATCATGACGCCGCTGCTGGTCTTGTGGCTTGCGGACACCAGCATCAACGTGAATGCAGTGGGCATGTTCCTGAACATTCTCTATGTGACCATCGGCCCCGTGATGATCGGTTTTCTCTGCAATCACTTTTTTGGACATCGCGACGGATTCAAGGAACTGCAGGCCAACATGCCAAGCGTCAGTGTCATTGGACTTGCGCTTATTGTGGGTGGCGTCATCGTGACGGTTCGCCCTCACTTGCTGGCAAACGGTATAACCCTTTTACTGCTGGTGCTTGCGGTGGTGTTCTGCCATAATGCGTTGGGCTATGTGCTGGGTTACAGTGTAGGTCGCATTCTTAAGTTCAATACCGCCAAGAAGCGTACCGTCGCTATTGAAGTTGGCGTGCAAAATGCGGGAATGGCTACCGTCCTCGCTGCAGGATTTTTCGCCAATCCCGAGAACATTGCTGCCAATCCCAATGCCGCCCTGTGCGTGGTTCCCTGCGCCATCAGCTGTGCCTATCATTCCATAAGCGGAACCATTCTTGCCGGCATCTTCGCCAAGTTGGACAAGAAGAAAAACAAGTAAAAATTCTAAAAAAGAGAGTCCTGCGATGAATTTCGCGGGACTTTCTTGTATGAGAGAATCCGCGACACACATTCGCAGAACTTGTAAATAAAAAACAAATCCCGCGGCAGTTTTGCCACGGGACTTGTTTGGTGTTTTGAGGAAAGATCTTACTTGTTGATGATCTTCATCATCTTGTTTTCGCTACGTACCAGAAGTACGCCAGGGCGGAAATTATTCATCTGGATCTGATTTCCGGTTCCCTTCTTGATCACGGTTCCGTTCAAGTCAAGAACAGCCCACTTGGCGGATTTTCCCAGATGGACGGTTCGTGTGGCGGCATCGTATCTAAAATCCGCGCCGTTCAAACCGCCTGCAGTCTGTGCGATTGCATCCGTGCTGCTGGAGCTTACTTCAGATTCGCCTTCCGCAGAAGAAGAACTTTCTGCAGCTTCGCTCTCGGAGGAACTTTCAGGCTGAGCAGTTTCAGAGGAAGTCGGTTCTACGCTGGAAGATGATGCAGGCTTTTCGCTGGAGCTGGAAACCTCGGGAGCAACAGAGCTGCTGGAAAGCTCCGGAGCCTTGGCCTTTACCATCTTGATTTTCTGGTTGTCTGCGCCGGTGCGAACCCAGGTAATCACAGGCATGCCCACTTCCTTGGAAACGTTCAGCACATCGCCCACGAAGTCGCTTTCGTAATCGCCGTAAAGGAAGTATCCCTTGGCCTCGGAAGCGTTTTCAATTCGAATCTCGCAGGGAGTCTTGGAAGTCTTAACCGTATCCAGCAAGGTGGCAGAGGGGCAGTAGTAATTGCCGGTGCCAACGTTCTGCAAGGAATAATGACGGCGGTTCTTGTCGTTGTGGGTTACTTTCCAGTACTGGTTGCGATCGTTTTCGTTTGAGGTCTGCTGTACCACGATTCCGTTTGCATCTGCAAAGCTTAAGTTGCTGTGGCTTGCAGTCAGGCGGAATTCACCGTTCTGCACGATGGCGTTATTCACCTTGTCTACGCCGGCAGTGGTGCGCTTGATCTTCTGGATTTTTGCGTCCTGGTCGTAATACAAGTAGTCGATGTTCACAGACCTACGGTAAGTCCAGCCGCCGGGAGCTGTAGCGCCGTGATACATAAAGTACCAGTGGCCCAGGTAGCGGAAGATGGCCTGATGGTTGGTCTCGGAATTTTCCATCTTGTCGTTG
Source organism: Fibrobacter sp. (assembly GCA_024398965.1). Lineage (NCBI taxonomy): Bacteria > Pseudomonadati > Fibrobacterota > Fibrobacteria > Fibrobacterales > Fibrobacteraceae > Fibrobacter > Fibrobacter sp. The sequence goes on from JAKSIF010000060.1 coordinate 2,366, forward strand.
ATGGTTCCCATCTGTGTCCAGGGACCGTTCATGCTCTTGGCCATGGAGTAGTTGATGGTGGAAGGATAGCCGGAAGCGTAACTGAAGTAATAGTTGCCGCGGTACTTGTGGACCCAGGGAGCTTCGAAGAAGTCTCTGATCTTGACGTCCTCGGGAGTGCCCGCAAGTTCGATCATGTTTTCCTTCAGTTTTACACGACGGCCTGCGTTCCAGGAACCCCAATACATCCAGATGTCGTTGCCATCGTAGAAAATGGCGGGGTCGATGTTCAAGGCAACGTCATTGGGTGTGTCGTCGGTAATGAGAGCGTGACCGATGGCGTCTTTCCAGGGGCCAGACGGATGGTCCGCCACGGCAACGCCGATGGCGAAACCTTCGTCGCGAACAATGGTCCTGTGATGCACGGCAACGTACCAGTAGTACTTTCCGTTACGGTATTCGCAATGACCGGCGAAGGCGTTTCCCGAAGCCCAGGAGAACGTGCGCCAAGAGAGAACAGCGCCGTAGTCGTGGTAGTTCTGCATGTCGTCGGTTACGAGGACATGCCAGTCGTTCATCAGGAAGAATGCGTTTCCGCCCTGAGGACCCTGTTCGTCGTGGCCCGCAAAAATAAACAAGCTGTCGTTATGGACAAGTGCCGCTGCGTCGGCAGAATAGAATGCCGTAGTCAGCGGGTTTGCTGCCATGGCCATGGCGGCTGCGCCAAGCCCTAGAAGAGCGGCGGCGCAAACCTTGATTCCTTTGATTTTTTTACCCAAATTCATACATTCCCTAAAAATGTGGCAAGACTGGGGCGGCTCCAACCCCAAACCCCAGCCTTGCAAATGTTATTCCAACCCTTTAAAGTTCATTAGCGCTTTACCACTCTGAAGATGAAGTTGCCTTGAGGAAGGTTTTCGACCTGCACTTCGGACTGCATGCTTACAGCCTGGCGCTTGATAACCTGACCCATGGAGTTCATGACGAACAGGTTGTAGTTGCCGACCTTGTCGAAACTTACTGTGTAGCCGTTGCCGTTGCGTGCGACAGAGTAGCCAAGCTTTACGCCAGCGACCTTTGCGAGACCCTCAGTATCTGTGGAGGAACTGGATTCTGTTGCGGTATCGCTGCTGGAGAGTTCTGTGGAACCTTCGGAAGAGGAACTTGTCACTTCTTCACTGCTGCTAGAAGCCGGCTGTTCGCTGCCAGAGGAGGCGGGCGGATTGACCACGGAGCTGCTGGATTCTGCCGGAACAACACTGGAGCTAGATGCTGCGGGAGCGGGAGCGCCATTACCGAACTTGATGTTGCCCACCAGGACTTCGCCGCTGTTGCCGGTAGCAGCCAGGTAGAAGTCCTTTACACCCTTAAGCTTTGCGGTTGCAGAACAGGAAACTTCGGTCCAGGTGCCGGTGCCGCAAGTAGAAGGAATGGTGCACTTGGAAAGTTCGGTACCGCTCTTGGAACCGTCGCGGATACTCAAGGTACCGCCGCTGCATTGCTGGAGCTGAATCTTCACATCGGTACTCTTGATGGAGTCGGTCACCACGTTTTCGAAGATGGCGTAACCGCCAGCCTTGATGGCGAACTGATCCTTATCGGTCAGGCGAACCTTGATACCGTTATCAAAACCGTTAGCCGGGATAGTATCGCGAATCACGCGGAGGAAGTCGATACGGTCCAGTTCTGCAAAATTCTGATCCGGTTCCACTTCAATGAAGTTACCGCCACGCTTGAGGGTTGCGGGAATCATGGCCACGGAATTTTCCGGGAAGTTGCCCCACGCACCAGTCTTCGGAAGCTTTACGGTCTGGGACTTGCCATTGACAGTCACCTTATGGGTGGCATCTGCATCGCCGCCGTTGGCATAACGGTAACGCATGATGTAGTCGCCGGCCTGCATGATGTTCATGGGCAGGCGAATCTTACTACCCTTGGTGTTGATGTAGCCAACGTACTCGCCGTTGGAAGCGTCGTTTGTGTAGTTGAAAGTGATGTCACCAGAAACTGCACGAGTCATGGCGCCATGTTCAGCTTCGGCGCTCAGGTAACGGCCCAGGAAGGGCTGACCCATTTCCGGCCAGTTGTCATCGGTAAACACAACGTCACGAATGTGAATATGGTTGAACTTGTCGCCAGTCAGGTCGTAGTAATGATGAACAAAGCGAATGCGGTTCAAATCCTTGAAGGCTTCGCCACCGCCGGGACCAACGTAACGGCTGTAACGCTGCATCAAGATGGTGCCGCCGCCGTCGTTCAACTTCTTGCCGCTACGGTCGTAGTAGGTGCCGTTCACCTTGTCGGCGCGGCCCATGGCTGTCTTGTAAGTGGTCTGCTCGATTTCGTTGCCCTGCTTGCAGCAAACGTCCCAAGCGGTAAACAGGAAGTACTTGCCATCATGTTCAATAAGGCTGGGGCCTTCGATACCCTTGCCACCACGGGAAGCAATCTGGTAATTGGTCTTGTCGTCAGAAGCCTGCTTGCCTGTATTGGGGTCAAGCTTCACGAGACGAATGCCGCCTGCGTTCCAGGAACCGTAAGTCATCCAGTATTCGCCATTGGCAGTCTGAACCACGTCTGCATCGATAGCATTGTAATTGTTGCTATTGGTGGTACGTACAATTTCACCCTGGTCAGCCCATCCTGCAGAAGGGTTGCTGAAATCCAATTTGGAGTTTGTGGCCAAGCCGATTGCAGAAGTTCTCTGGCCAAACACGGAACCGCAATAGAAAATGCCGTACTTGTTGCCCATTCTGAACAAATCCGGAGCCCAGATGCCGTCATGCTTGCCACCTACGGCCTGGTGCAACCAGCTGTCCCAATTAGGCTTGTCGCTAAGGGCGCGGCCCTTGCTTGCCCACTTGACCATGTCTTCGGATGTAGACATGGCCAAATTGTTGTTGGTGGACATCAGAATGTAACCGTTTTCATCACGGAACATAGTAGGGTCGTGACCGCCCTGACGATTATCCTTGGCGTACCAGTCGGCTGCAAACACTCCATTTGCCAACATGGCCAGGGATACAGCGGCCAAAACCCCACTGTGTCCACCCAATTTCTTGTTTAATCCAAATCCCATAACACTCTCCTTTTTCTAGGATAACCTAAATCTACACTAAAATGAATAAAAAGTCAACACTTTCTTTAAAACTAAGTCTACAAAACAATAAACATTTACATTTTTTACAAATAAAAAGTCTACATTTGGCCAAAAAAAGGGTATATTTAGGGGGTCAGAAAACCTGAGTTTTGACAAGCCTAGGACAAAGGAATATATTTAACTTAAGTTTTGCGCGGGGTATGTTTGGGCCTTTGCGTAAAAAGGAGAAGACATGCCGGGATTTCTTAAAGGAATATCTTGGAGTAAGAAGGTCCTGTTGGGCGCAGCTGCGCTGACGGCCTTTTCTGTGAATGCCCAGGCAGCAACCACTGTGGTTGTGGACCCTGCAAAAAAATACCAGGTTTTTGAAGGCTGGGGTTCCAGCCTCTGTTGGTGGGCCGAAAAGGTTGGTGCCTGGAGTCAGACCAATCGAGACAAGCTCCTGAAAGACATCACGGATACCGTGAACGGCCTTGGCTACAATGTTTTCCGTTACAATATCGGCGGTGGCGACCAGCCCGGCCATAACCACCTGACAAAGGGCGATGGCGCTGCAGCCGTGCCCGGTTACAAGCCTACCGAAAAGGGAAATTTCGACTGGACCGCAGACCCGGCCCAGCGTGGCGTGGCAATCGCATTGAGCAAGATGGTCAAGGGTTCCATTTTCGAAGCCTTCAGCAACTCTCCTCCTTGGTGGATGACCAACAGCGGTTGCGTTGCCGGTGGCAAGGACGGTGCCGACAACCTCAAGGCCGATTGCTACGACGACTTTGCGGATTACCTTTCCGAAGTGGCCAAGCATTTCAAGGACGAGTGGGGCATTACCTTCCGTACCGTGGAACCCTTCAATGAACCCAGCGCAGGCTGGTGGGCAAGTGGCAAGGACCAGGAAGGTTGCGGCTTTAAGAATAACCAGTCCGCCATGATTATCGAACTGGGCAAGGCCCTAAAGAAGAAGGGGCTTTTCCCGGAGACCTCCGTAAGCGCCGCCGACGAATCCAGCATTGCAGACGCAGTCAAGCAGTGGAAGGGTTACAGCGCCGAGGCCCGCTCCTACATGTTTCAGGTGAACACCCACAGCTATACCGGTTACGGTTCCCGTGCCGAGCTGTACAATTCCGTGTTCGCCGCCGACAAGAGAATTTGGCAGTCCGAAACCGGCCCCCTTCACAAGGGCAACAGCACCGAGGATATTACCCTCTGGATGGCAAACGTCATTATCGGCGACCTTCGCGACATGAAGGCTAGCGCCTGGGTTGACTGGCAGCTGGGCGACCCCGCTACCAACTGGCGTACCTTTGCGCTGGATCATTCCAAGCAGTCTTATAGCTACGGCCCCCGCTTCTATATGCACGCGGCCTTCAGCCGCTTTATCCGCCCGGGTTCCCGCATTATCGATAGCGATAACGGCAACACTGTGGCTGCCCTCCGGCCCGATGGCGCCCTGGTGATCGTTGTACGTAACAGCGGTTCTTCTGCCGTAGATTACAACTTCGACCTCAAGGGATTTACATCCACCGGCTCTGTTGTTAAGGTACGTCGCTTTGAACTGCCCGGCAGCCTCAAGCAGATTTCCGATTTGACAGTCAAGAACAAGACCGTGTCTCTGACGACTCCCGCAAACACCATCACGACCCTGGTAATCGCCGATGCCGAAGACAGCGGCGTGTGCGCTCCCTCCGACATTATCCCCTACGTCAAGGTTCATAACGGCGGCTGGAACGAGACTACCGAAGTGGCCGCAAGCAAGGGCGACTCCATCGTAATCGGCCCGCATCCTTACGATGGCGGCCGCTGGGTATGGGACGGCCCCAAGGACTTCCACCAGGCTGGCCGTGAAATCCGTTTCAAGAACATGGACGGAACCTACAGCGGCATCTATAAGGGAACGTACACCAACGCGGTTGGCTGCGTCAGCACGGTAGACATCAAGCTGATTGTTGACGACCCGGAACATCCGTATGTAGAACCTGTGGAACCGCCGACAGATACCGTAGACGTTCCGGCTGATACCACCGTGACTCCGCCCGACACTACCGGGGCTCCCGCGGATAGTTCTGCTACTCCCGCGGATACAAGCGCAACGTCTGGCGATACAACCGGCACCGCCATCGCTTCCGTCAGGAATTCCGTAGGCTACTCCGTCTCCTTCGCAGGCGGCGACCTTCACGTGGCCGCTCCCCGCCAGCAGTTGCGTGTGGCCGTCTACGACATGCAAGGTGTCCCTGTGGCCAACGTACAGTTCAACGGCGGCCAGACCGTGATTCCGGTGGCGAACATCTCCCGCGGCGCCTACATCGTGCAGATCCGCAACACCCGCGGTACGGTACTGTTCCAGCGCACTCTCCGCGCGAAGTAACAACCTGAAACCGCGAAGTAACAGCTCGAAATAGCGCGAAGTAACAACCAGAAACCGCGGCTTAAAATCTCGCCATTAAAAGCTCCGGCCTCACACGAGGCTGGAGTTTTTGTTTAAACCCACACGTCATCCCTTCGGCAGGCTCAGGGCGGGCTCTGGAGCAGCGTCTTTCTTCCAACGTCATCCTGGAGCAGCGAAGCTGCGATAGGATCCAGGAACTCCCCGCGAGAGGGGGAAAGTATTTTTTACAAAGAATTCCTGTGCAAATGAGACGTTTGCTGCGTGTATATAAGTAGGTAGGGACTGTTCTACCTGCGAGCCGGCCGCGTCGCCGGATTATTCAGGATTCAAATGGAAAAAAACAAGACGAAACTCGCGGAATGCGTTGACAACGCAACTGGTGTCGACAAAAAGGAGAAGATTATAGACTTCTCGAAAATCTATATCACCGACAGGTTCATGTTCCCGCTGGTGATGAGCCACAAGGAAATTGCCAAGCCTTTCATCGAGGCGGCTCTCGGCATCAAAATCTATGACCTGAAGGACCCCGAGCAGGAAAAGACGGATCAGGTGAACGTCTTCGCGAAAAGTGTTCGCTACGACGTTTTTACTCAGGAAATCAACGAGAAGGGCGAGACAACTAGATCATTTGACTTGGAAATGCAGATTGTGGATACTCAGGAGTTGCCTAAACGTGCGAGGTACTACCAGTCAGTTCGTGACACTTATGAACTACATAAAGGAATTCTGTATAGCACTCTCAAGGATCAGTACGTGCTATTCATCTGTCCTAATGACATATTTAAAAAGGGACTGCCTATTTACAGTTTTCAGAACTACGCTACTGAAAATAAAAACATCTCTCTTGATGACCGCACATTCAAGAATTTTTTTATCTTTAGTATGTACGAAAAACTTTCCGATACACATCCTCTTAAGCCGTATCTGAAATATTTCGCAACCAACGCAGCTGATTCTGCGGAGACAGAGGAAATTCATTCCAAGGTCGAATGGTACCGAACGGATGGCATAACACAGGAGCGCTATATGACATGGGAACAGGAAATCCAGCTTGCAGCCGCCGCCGCTGCTGAAAAAGAGCATGAGCGAAACCAGAAGATTATCGCCGCAAAGGACGAAACCATCGAGAAGCAAGAACGCGAGATTGCCGAACTCAAGGCGAAGCTAGCTGAAATGCAGAAATAAAACGAAAGGACCCCTGCGGGTCCTTTTTTTGCAAATGTCAGCGCATTCCATGGGCAATATCGTCCAGTGTCATCCCTTCGACAGACACTCCGGTTCACGAGCATGTTTTCTCAAAGCAAACCAGTCCACTAAAGCATCGTAATCTGTTTTGGGTAAACCGCATAATTCCCAAACGGCAGTGTTTAACTCATCTTTGTAATTTCCCATTCGGTGACAGATTTGCAAAGCGCTTTCCATGCGTCCTCTCGCACGGCCGTCATTGAAACCTTCAGAAAACGTAGAACTGGACGACTTATTCCAAAATTTCAAAGATTTCTTTCCAACGCGTTTCATAGCTATCTAATTCGCTCCTTTTGACAATAAGGTATTCCATGGCAAGTGTTAAGGCGAGGCTAAATGACACGGAGGCATCCCCGCCAAAAACATGGCATTTTTCATGAACAAAAGTTCCAAGGGCCTCGTGAAATTTTAGAGAGTCAAAGCACCTGCGTTTCAAATAAATTGCCTTTGTGCGGAACTTAAAGGAGATTCCCTGGTTATTGAATTTTTTTGAATAATTTTTCACCAGGCTCGCCATTCCTGTAACACCTGGCGAATCGTTACCTATGATTCTTTGATCGTATTTAGCTGTACTGTCAAAAAAATCTCCATATATGTCTTGGACAACTTCTTCTAAAAGATCGAAGGCCCTTTGTTCATGCGGCAAAAGTTCCGCGTCCATTAGCATTCCGCCATTTTCTTCGCAAGCCTCTTCCAAGGACTTGTAACCCATCAAGGCGAATGTGTTCTGCCCAAGAATGTATTTGGTACTCTGTTTTTTAAGCCAGCTTTCCGCCTGCAACCTGCGATTCCTGCCGTACTGGGTAAAGATTGGGCTAATGCAGAGTAAATTAGGGAATTCTTTCACGAATAAATCTCGTACACTTTTATCTTCGCTAATTCGCCTTACAAGCCCATTGACTATCGGATACCAACTCTTCGAATCATAGTTTTTCGCAGGGTATTGCCGCCACACCTTCTTCATCTGTACAAGCATTTTCATTGCGCCACTTGCAGAAATGTTGTCAACAACGTGGCCAATAACACGAATGATTTCACTATGGTAAATCGTTTCTCGTTCGTGGTCGCGTTCCTCGTACGAATGCAGGCATACAACCAAATCGAACGGAATGGATCCCCTCAATTGATAACTGCAAAAAACAGGACCTCTGGGTCCAAAACCAAATGTAAAAGGCAGCGAATCGGAATACGATTCTTTGGCACTGTAATATACAGCGCCTTTTTTCCCTTCCCATATAAGTTCTCCTAGCAAGGGATTTTCTGGATAATAAAAGGAATTCACAACCTCCTGAAATAATTCATAATCACTGGCGCTCACGCCTTCTAATTCCAGGCATGTTGTGTCAGATTTGTCTTCAACAACGTCATAGGCAAGCATTTCCATGTGTTTGCCATCAATTTGGTGGTCAATGTCAATAACTTTCAAACTCCAATCGCCTGAGCGCATTCTCACAGTCCACTTTTTATCACGATATGCGCAAAGTGCCGCAATTTTAAAGCCTTCGCCAAAATAGCCTGCATGGGTTTCCTGGCCGTCCCTTTTCGTGGATGCTCCTATATGCACAAGCCATTCATAATTGAAATTTATGCCAGCAGCCTCTAGCTTCACAACCCCCTCTTTATACGAGAGTGAAAAACCGGAATGCCATTTGTCGTAACCTACTGCATCATAAAAATTTTGCAGAAAATCTCTGGCGATAGAAAACGTTTTCCATTTTACGGGATACGTCAAAGCGATATTCAAGGGAACAATCGTACTGGATGACGTTTCATGAGATTCTTTATTGAGCGTGTTATAAAACAAAACGTACCTCTCCTTAGAAAAGAGAAGTACGTCAGGCAGTAATGTAGGTACAAATTAAAAAGCTGGCAAGGTGCGTAAGAAAATTTTACAAAAATAGGAGGTGCAAGATTCAGCAAAAAAGCGTGTATAATAATGAATAGGGTATTCTACTTATTCCGCGGCACAGGTGTGCGGTGAACTCGAATAAAGACTAAAATGAATGAATTCCTTCATCACGATTCTTTCTGCAGGGACGTCCTTTCCGATGTGGACACGTTCCTGGAATTTATGGATTATCTTGCGTCCCAGAATGTGGATCTGCAGGCAATCATCAATCTTCTGGATATGAAAACCTTGGAGCGTATTCCGGGAGACTTCAGTGACACGGCGAATACAGGGTATGCGGATCTTGCGTTCCGAGCCAAGGTGAAATCGGAGTACCTTTCGGGTGAAAAACCCGTGCAAGTGTGCGTAGGTTTCCTGTTGGAACATAAGTCCCAAAAGGATAATGACGTTCTGGAGCAGCTCCGCAAATATCATTATCACCTGATGGTAGAAAAATTGAAGGATAACGCCGGCAAGGGTATTCCTTCCATCGCCATTATCCTCTATAACGGTACTGAAAAATGGAATCCTCTGGATAAATATGACCGTTATCCGAAGGTGTTGCGCGACATAGTGCTGCCATTTAAGTGCGTCTTCGTGGATGTGGAAGGCGTCGCAGACGAAGTTTGCCTTGAAAAGTTCAGCCCGCGCCTAGGTGCTTTCATTGTCGCTTTGAAATATGTGCGCGATTTGGAGCCTCACAGGGATATCTTAAAGAAGACTCTTGAACGACTTGATCCGGAAAAGGACCTTGACTTGATGGTATCCATTGATGTATATTTAAGACGTTGGATATCGAAAAACTTTAAGGAGGTTTTCAAGATGGATTTCGTCAGACCGCCCTATAAGACAATTGAAGATGACGCACGTGAACAGCGCGAAGCCCTTGAGCGGAAGGTCGCCGATAGGGATGCGTTGATTGCTGACAAGGATGCAAAACTCGCAGACAAGGATGCAGAAAATGCATCTTTGATTGCCCGCATCAAGGAACTTGAGGCGGCGCTTGCTGCTAAAAATGGCTAAGTAGTTCTCTGTCACTATAAAATTTAGGCTACCCTGAATGATCGGGGTAGCTTTTTTGTTATATGAATCGGTTTTACAAAATCCACGACCCGTTTCGCGGCTATACGCCCTAACGCGTTGTTACGTAATGACGACTTACAAGTGACTTGTCTTCGGCAACGCTTTTGTGTATATTGTCAGCCGAGTGAGTAATCCCCATTCGTGGGGCAAGTAAAACTCTCTGCTTGACGTCGTTGCCTTAGTTTA
>JAKSIF010000061.1 GCA_024398965.1 Fibrobacter sp.
GGGTAGGTCGCTTGAGGCGGCTGGTAACAGTTCGTCCAGAGAGATGGTCATCGCCCCGCAAGGGGTACAGAACCCGGCTTATAACTGCCCCACGATTTTAAGGTCCTCCTGGCCCATGGCCGGGAGGATTTTTCTACATTCAAACTGTGATCGACAAGAAACAGTTCAAGAATATCGTTTTACGTGTGGAAATCATCATCGGCCTCATCGCCATGATTTTTGGCATTGGCCTTACCGTGATGGTCTGGAGCGAAGGCTACTTCATTGGAGCCCTCATGCTGGTTGTTACAGGGCTTATCAGCGTATTTCTTGGAATCAAGGAACTGATTGCGCCCATGGACAACATGTTCCAATGGCTTCCCCTATTCTTTATTGTCGTCAGACGAGCATTCTTCTTCTTGAATGTAGTCCTTTGCGCCTTGGTCATTGGCACCATGGCAAGGCTCATCAACTAGGTCAACCGGCAAAGCCCATAGATAAATTAAAGAACCCCGCTGTATAAGCGGGGCTTTTAAATTCATAGTGAACAGCTGTTGTTCAAAAGAGACTAGGCTTCGCCACCCTTCTTGCTGAACTTGTTCACAACGTCGGGAACGATATCCATGACCTTGCTTACCAGAGAACTGTCCTTGGTCACAGGCATGATGCGGACGTCATCGCCCTTGATTACCAGGAAGGCCACCGGTTCAACAGAAGCACCACCACCAGAAGCAGAGGTATCGCCCTTACTGGAATGACCGCCAAAGCCGAAGCCAACGGAAACACGGCTCACCGGAACCACGGTGGATTCGCCAGCCTGGATAGGATTACCGATAACCGTTTCTGCCTGGGTAATGAAACGGAGCTTTTCTAAAAGAGTTTCTGCAAGTTTTTCAATAGCCATATCGTTAATATATAAAAGTAAGGTTAAACTGTCCTAGAAACTAGACTCATATACACGGTCACTGGCCACAAAGAACTTCCGTTCCAGATCAAACCAGTCAAGGTAGCCCCAGGCCACAACCACCCGACCTCCGGGAAGGCGGCTGGCAATACCTCGTGCCTCGGTATTATTCTTGTCGATGCCCTTTACCGTAAAATAGACACAGTCGTTGTCCTTGGCAATTCCAGAGGGTTCCACAGCATCGAGCTGTTGAATCCAGGATTCAAAGTCATCCGATTCCACCAGTTCCCAACTGCGGGCCACGTTCCAACGTAAATTGCCATCGCGATAGCTCTGCACCAGCATAGGGAAAACGGACTGAACCCCAAGGAAGAACTTTGTCTGAATGGAAGTACGCCCCTGCTCGCGGTGTTCAAAGGGCAAGCTCAGGAATTCCTGGGGAAAACCGCCTCGGTATCCCGGAAAGCTACGGACGTAATTTTCCAGGTCGCTTCGTTCATAGTGGCGGAAGCTGTCGTGTCTAAAGATGAAAATGCGCTGGTCGGCACGAATACTCTGTTCTAGGAAAGAGCCTCTCAAGATAGGCACGCTACCTTGGAACCTTCCGCTATTCATGTAGTAGTCCAAGGCATAGACGTCACCCTTGAATTCTAGGATGGTAACATCCAGCGTATCACCAAGCATTACCGGATAATGGAGCTTAACAGTCTTGACCAAAGGCTGATTGGCCTCGGAAGAATCTACTTCCACATTGACCGGACTATAGCCCTTGTACTGGATATCCTTGATATCCACCACAACCGGAGGTTCCTTACATCCGGCCAAGGCAAGAAGCATTGCTGCAGCTATGATGGAAAACGTCAGTTTCATCTAGTACCATAGTTACAAAATTCATAGAGCGGGCATTGCTTGCACTGGGCCGTCTGAGCCCTGCAAATAAAGTCCTCCGATCCATTTTCCAGAAAGAACTGCAAGCTATGGGCTGCAAGATAGGGATTTTCTGGAGAAAGGGCCTTGAAATAGTCCGTTGCCATGGCCTGTTTTTCTTTTGCAGTCAGTTCCGAAAAGACATGTTCCTTAGACGGACCGAGAATTGCAAGAAAACGTCTTGCCCCCATGGTCAAGGGCAAAGGCGGTAAAGGGCCTTCCTTGGGCTTTGCCATCGTGACGCCTCCGTACAGAAGACGGAATATGGCTGCACAGGCCTTAGGTCGAGGGTTGCTTTTTCCCATGAAGTAGATTTCACCCAGATCGCGCCACATTTCCCGAGGGGCGCGAGAAGCTATCCAAGCGGATAAATCCTTATGGTTCCTGACGAAGGAGCCTACACTCCAGAAGATGCCCGCGGCGTGTTCCTTTAAGGACCAGCGGGGAACGACACTATCTATAACAGAAAGGATGTCCGATTCCCTGGGAACCGGTAGCGTCCAAAGCCCTTCGTTCGGGAACTTTTCAAACAGGCCCTGAAGAACCTTGACAAATTCCGCGTAAGAAATACTCTGGAAAAGGACCGTGCCAAGTAGCGTCCAAGCAATTCTTGCGTTTTCTGAACTTGCCTTACGGGATACGAAAAGAACAGGATCAGGGACCGTAGAAAATTTCTGCACAAACTTGACGGACGCTTTGAACAGCGCCGGTTCGTCATGTATAAATCGATCTGCAGAAACCGCCATAGGCCAACAGCGTTAGAGGGCCTCGCCCACCTTAACGGCCTGGCCAACACGGTTCTTGAAAAGTTCCGGATTACGTTCGCGGATCTTCTTGTCTACAACGAGAATAACGGTACTACCCATTTCAAAACGGCCCAGTTCGCCACCCTTTTCCACACTAATGGTAGCCTTGGGCATCCAGTCGAAACGTTTCTTGTTGCGAGGAAGCTTGCCTGCGTTAACAAGCAGTTCATCGGTATAGGCTACGCCAATGCGGCCTACGTTGGTCGCACCAACCTTCACCACCAGCATTTCGGAACCATCATCAAGGCGAAGATGACTGGTAAGGCGTTCATTGATGCAGAACAAACCTTCTACACGTTCTACGCTACCCACATTTACCGGCCACAATGTACCAGGGCAATAGCTTGCATCAAGAACCTGGGCTTTGGCAGGGCTATGGATTCTATGGTAATTGAAGGGTGCCAGATAAATCGTGGCAAAGGCTCCACCTTCAAAACGCTTAGCCATTTCTTCATCGCGAAGCAAATCCTTAAGGGTATAGGTCTTGCCCTTGGCCTGAATCAGTTCCTGCTTTTCGTCAAAAGTTGCAGTCTGGGAAAGCACTCCATCTACGGGGCTTACAATTTCGGAATCCGCAATGGGACGCATGCCCGGCTTAAGGTGACGGATAAAAAGTTCACCGATGTTGGCGTAATGTTCCAGGGGATATTCAGATTCATCCATATTCAGCTTGTAGTAGCTGCAGAACATGTTACGTGCAACCTTGGAAATCACCGGAAGACGAAGACGGGTCAAGGCACCAAAGGCGCGGCTTGCCGCATTCTTCGGCAACAACCTCATAAAAACATAAAATGCAGAATTCATAGGGGTAATGATAGAAAAAAGGTTAAAGGTTAAAGGTTAAAGGTTAAAGGATGAAGGTTAAAGATCTTTACACTTTATCCTTTCCGCTTTACGCTAATTAGTGGGCTTCCAGTTTGCTGAAATCTACGGAGAACATCTTCCACAACCGCTCGGCAAAGGGTTCCGCCCATTCCTTTTCGGGAGCAACACGGCTTGTCGTTGCCGCATTATACTTGGCGTAAGTCAAGAAGACAAGCTCTCCATAACGGGCATCCCAGAGGGTCCAGAGGATCTCCCAGGAAAAGCCTCCACTTTTTCCAAGGTCCGGTTTCATATCCACATTGACAGTAACAGGAATAGACAGATAGCGAAGGCCGTAGCGGCTTGCAATATCGTTCAGGAAATTCTTGAATTCCTTGGGAAGTTCGCGGGTCAAGTCCTGCTCGATCCCATCACGTTCTATCCAGGGGGTAAAATCTCCCAATTTCTTTTCTTCCACAAAGACCGATTCCAAAAGCTTTTGGGACAATGTATCCAGATAGCTGGAATCTGCATCAGGGAGCCTCATGCCTGGCAGCATCAGTTCACGGCGCATTTTCGGGAAGGCTTTCACAAACAGGGAATCTTCTACGCGGGCCAAGTCAAAGTCAACGGCGTCGGCACTATATCCGTGGCAGAACTTGCAATTCTTGGGGCGGGTAGCTTGAACCTTCAAGGCAGGAAATACACCGACAACCGCACTAGAATCGATTCGTTCGTAAGCGGTCCTATTCCATTCGCGATAGAGCATCTCGTCGGAAATACTCAACTCGATATCGCCACGTTTGCCGCATTCTTCACAGGGAGTGTCCGCCATTCCGGAATCACCACCTTCGGAAGAACCTCCACCAGCGTCATCCCGCATTCCCGCACAGGAACACAGAACAAGAGTGCATACAATTACAATAAAAAAGTACCACTTATTTTTCAAAACGTCCTCTTACCGCAACTTTCTCAGCCAATTGCTTTCTTATAAATCTAAAACAGTTAATCCAGCATGATCGTGAATGGGCCATCGTTCACTAGGCTCACCTGCATATCGGCGCCAAAGCGACCGGTCTGCACCTGAGCTACTTCCTTACGACATTCAGCAATGATGTACTCGTACAGTTCATTGGCCAGCGTGGGATTACCGGCACCATTAAACGTAGGGCGATTGCCTTTATTGCAGTTGGCGTACAGAGTAAACTGGGACACCAGAAGCAGTTCGCCATTTACATCCTTGATGCTCAAATTGGTTTTTCCGTTTTCATCTGCAAAGATGCGAAGATTCATCATCTTGCGAATGAAGCGATCAGCCACTTCTCGGGAATCATCTTCACCGACACCGATCAGGACCATATAGCCCTTGCCAATTTTACCCACGGTCTCGCCACCGATGTCCACCTGGGCCTGAGTTACTCGCTGAATTAAAAACTTCATAAGACTAATATAGACAATGAATCATTCAAAGAAAAGGAAACTACATGCGCATGTGCTGGCAAACTGCTCACGCATTCGCGAGTAAACAGCTTGCGCATTTGCAAGCTTTTCCCTTTTTAGGCTTTTTCAAACAGCTTTCGAATTTTCGAGACGCTATTCGTTTGCGTCAAGGCAAGACGTAAAAGAATGGCGGCCTTTTGCGGAGGAAGTTCGCCTGCTGCAATCGCCGAAGGGGCAAGGCTTGTATTGAGGGGCACCATACCATGATTAATGCGGGAGGCAACCACCACGGGAATCGGCATGCGGTCGGCGATGTCCGCCAAGGATGCAGCCCACTTCAGGCTAAACTCGCCGGCTCCCGCTCCCGCGACAACCAGACCTTCCGACACGCTAGAAGCGAATTCCAGAATGCGAGGGTCTGCATCCACGTTAAAGTACACCACATTCACCCGAGGTAAATCCTGCAAGCCCGACACATCAAAGAAAGGCATTTCCCTAGGGGCAGCCATCTCGTCGGAAGCCATGGGCTGCAGCCGGCTGGCGCTACACTTCTGGACGCTTCGGGCATCAAACAGTTCTTCGCCAAAATAAATCCACACGTTCATATCGGGCTTGACGTCATCCGTCACGAAACCAACCGCGGAAACGACCGCTCCCAGCAGGTTTGATGGCCCATCGGGATTTTTCGCCGTGGCTGGCCGCATGGATCCCGTTATAACAACAGGCTTATCCGTACGTAAGGTAAGGCTAAGGAAGTAAGCAGTTTCATCCATGGTGTCCGTACCATGGGTTATAACGAAGGCGTCGATTGGACTTGTCCCCTTTCCGTCTCCATCGTCAAAGCCCTTCTCCGCGATTTCATCAATTCGCCTTGCCAGTTTCAGCCACAGTTCCGCGGTCATATCGTCAGAGTTGACATTGCAAACCTGCTCCACCCATACATTGGCATATTCAGATATTTCGGGAACAGCCGACACCAGGTCGGCTCCACTCAACTGGCCCGAGGTATACCCCAGGTTTTCGCCCGGCTTGCCCACGCCGGCAATGGTCCCGCCCGTAGCAAGAATAACGACGTTCTTTTTCTTCCCCATATCCTTATCTCACCTCGTTAAGCAACTGCTCTGCAGTAACCGAATACATATCTTGAAGAGCCTTCTCCACACCAACATTTCGCAGGTTCTGGATGAACTTTCTAAAATAAACAAAGTCATCGTTACGTTTGAACAAACCGTCAATCATACGTTCGGAATACCAGTAAAGCGTAAGAGCCACATCCGTACGTTTTTCGTTGACAAAAGGTTCCGTTAGGGCGGCCAGCGAAGGAACCGGTCCATCAGGCCTAGGCTTACTGCTGCGTGAACCATCTATTTTTTGAGCAATTCCTTCGTTAATCCACAGAGGAACCTTGGAACGGGTCATGGCACGAACAAAAGCATGGGTCAATTCGTGGAACAACATCGGCCTATAAACTTCCCGATAACGCATCGCACCTACAGGAACACGAAGCTTTCCATCAAAGACTGCACCAACCCAATCTGGACGAGGTCCTATACCTTGGTATTCTGCCGACTGGTACAAAACAAGGCTCATCTTGTTTTCGGGATAAAACTGGAACAAACGGCACAGAGAATCGTACGCCACTTCCAGCACACTAAGGGCTTCCAGGATATCAGCGCGGGCAGGACGTCCCTCAAACTCCAAACGGAAATGAGCCGAACGTTCCAGCTGCAAGGTTTCCATTTCCTGAATTAGGGACTTGGATTTTTGTTCAAGGTATTCCAAATCCTTATTGGAATAGCCCAATCCATTTATATAGGCAACGCAATCCTCGTAACGTTCCTGTTCAAAAATAATCCCAGCCAAGTGAAGCTGAAGGTTCTTATCGTCCGGCGATTCTTGCAACAGGAGCCGGACGTTTTTTTCGGCGCAATTCCATTCACCAGCCTCGAGACATTCATTGGTTTCTGTAATCAAGGCCTCGTGTTTTTCAAAGGCTTCCTTTTCAGCCAGTTTCTGTTTGAAAACACTGAAGCCAACTGCAAAGGCTACAGCGAATCCTGCAACACGAAGAACCGAGGATGCGGTCATGATTAAACCTTGCCACCGCCGGCTTTCTTGTACCGTTCGCGAATGAGCTGCAGGTCATGCTGGTATGGATTTCTCTTGAAGTCCTCGAATGCCCAGGCCGTAGGGTGAAATTCGCCCTTAGCGTAAGTCAAAAGCATATCAAGCCAAACGCCCTTCCCGCCGTAAAGTTTAAAGGGGCCACGCTTGTAGCTAGGCAGTACCACCTTATCTAGGTCCATATAACCGATATCGATATTCACATGGCGATGATCGGGGTTATCGCTTGTGGCCGTGGTTAGTTCCAGCGCATTGCTCCTTTCCTTTTCATCCACGATTGTCTCTGGGGAAATCGTCTTTACAAAGGATAGCACTCCGCGATACAGGCCATCACCCATTTCCGGAGTATAATAGGATGTTTGATCAAACGCAAACAACTTGCCTTTATGTCGAATCGGGCCCCATGTTTTTTCCAACATTTCAAGAACGGCAAGGTCCCATTGGGATCCCTTCTGGAGTACAAAGGCGATCAACTGAGCCTGTTCAGAAAATTGCGAAGCTTTCATATCTTTAGTGAGGGAAAATCATTAAACTTTTACGCAACAAGTCCAGCTGCTGTTCGCTAAATCCTTCATAAGGAGTCACTGTTTCCAGCGGGAACATATAGTTGGATGCATCAGGACATTGAGAAACATCAAAACCGGCAACACCGGCCGCGGCAACCGTCGTGCGGTAATAGGGAATAGCCCTTACACGAATATCCGTTTTTAATTCGGACGACATTTTCTTATAAAAAGCGCTATTCATCAAGGGCTTGCAATACGGAGTATCTTCCAAGCCATCTTCCACATTGGAAAAATCCATTCTAGATTCAACATCAGCCCGAGTAGACGTGGTATGTCGCAAGCCAAAGAAATGACCCGTTTCATGAAGAGCTGTTTCTGTTATTTCTTGGATGGACAAGGGAGTTTGACCATTCCTGGTCTTTACGTAAGCACCTAATATGACCGTACTCCCCTCTCCTTCGCCAAGATTTCCGCTAAACAGATTTGAATAACCGATAACACCTTCGTCATCAATGTAGTGAACAAGAATGATGTCCAAGGCTTTTTCCCGACCAGGCCACCCACCAAGTTCGCTCATCATCATGTCGTCCCCACTTGCAACCCAAGGTTCATTTGCAGGATACTTGTTTCCAAGAGTGGGATGCTCATGGGCGTAATTCACGTAAAGAGTGTCAACAACAACACTTGTATAGAATTTCCTATAGCTAGACAAAAGATTTTCAGCAAGTTCTTCTACGGTAAAACCATCCAAACGTTCCGGCACATTCCCCACAACCGTCAAGTTCAGGGAAAGATGGTCAGAGTACGAACCTTCCCCCGTCATTTGCAAATTTCGTATAGGGCCTTGATAGAAACGTCCATCCAGTTCCAGCGATGTAATCCAATAAGTCGCCTTATTCTCTTCGCACGTAAAAGCGTATTCGTAACGATTCCCGTCAACCTTTGGTTTCAACACACGAACCTGGCTCACGCTATAGGATCCGGCCTTATTTACAAACAATCTGAAAAGTTGCAAATTGGGAATTCCTAGACTGGAATCCGTCTCAAAGGAAAGCACATAATGCCCATTCGGGTGAACATTCAGCATGATTCCATGTGAAAGATTCGCCGCCGCGGAATCATTGACCGCCATGTCATTAGGAAACATTTCAAACAGACGAGCATTATCCGGAATCAGGACGACGGGATCGGAATCCGAATCTGTGGAACATCCGGAAACAAGAGCCATCAGAGCTCCTAAAAGGAGTCCCCAAAGACCAACTTGTACTTTTTCCACTTTTTTACAAATCATTTTCATAAAACACTCGTCGAATTTCGCCCTAATTACGTGTTAATAAGTAGGGCCCTAAGCAATATAGGTTTTAAATGCAAAAGAAAACAAGTCTTATTAGGCAATATGAAGCAGATTTAAAAGAACTGGTAGTTCCTATCATGGGAAAGCCCGCTTTACTGAGCGCCTTGATATTCATTCTTGTTTTTTCAAGTCTGGATGCAACGAACTTTGCACCCGTTTTGCTGATTCCAATCATATTCATCACTCATATTTTACCCAAATCGTTGCAATGGGTTATCTTGTTTTCTTTGTCAACGGCAATCGTCTGCCACGAGTTCCATAGTCAAGATTTATCAAATCCAAGGCAGGATGTTCTTGAAAAAGCCTGTGGACTTGTTGAAACAACCCAATCGAAACCCAACGGCATCGTAAACGTCATCAAGGTTACCGCAGACAGCCTTGGCGGAAAGATTGAAAAAACGTTTCGAATCCGGCTCACGGAAAAAAGAACCCTGATCCATAACCCCATGCCAGGAGATTCAATCTGCTACGAGGCCAGCTGGTATCCCATAAGCGCCCCTACCATTCCAGGTGCTTTTGACACCCGTAATTGGTTAATGTCCCAAGGGTTTTCCGCATACGGCAAATACATACACTGGACCGTATTCAAGCACAAATGGATTCCAGAGGAAAGTTTCTACCGATTCAGAAAATGGATCCAATCAAGATTCTCGGACTATCTTGATCCTGCCGAGACCGGATTACTTCTGGGATTACTTGCCGGAGACAAATCAGGCATTCCCGATATGCTTCGCAGTGATTTTCAAAGATCCGGACTTGTTCACGTACTAGCCATCAGCGGATTCCATGTTGTACTCCTTGCAGGAATGTTGATGATTTTGCTAAAGGCGACTGGGTTGCCACATCGCCTAGTTAGCATACTTGCTGTTCTTTTGCTACTAATTTACATTCCAGTAACCGGCAGTTCTCCTGCAGTTCGTCGCGCAGTACTTATGTTTGCTGTTCCTCAAATCGGATCACTGTTTCAAAGACACGCAAACACTTTAAACAGCCTAGGCGTTGCACTGCTGTTCATCATGATTCCCGAGCCTAGTGTCATTTGGAACCCTGGATTCCAGCTATCTGTTGCCGCGACAGCCGGAATTCTCATTAGTGGATCCCTAAATCCGCTTAAGGGACTTCCAGACTTTCTAAAGAAAAGTAAGGCTTGGAACCTGTTCCAAGGATATATTCTCGACCCAACCTACGTTACGCTTTGCGCCACGCTTTCTACAGCGCCATTCCTCATCCATCACTTCAAGACACTATCCCCGTTTGCATGGTTAGGCAACATCGTGATTGTCCCCGCCATTTCCATGGGAATGCAGGCTGGGTTATTTGCTCTTATATCGCCATTAGATATTCTTAGGGAACATTTTTGCTATGCCGCACGTTTTTTTCTACGGTTGGCCTCTCTCCTTACCAGAATTCTTTCCGACTCATCAGAGGCTTCTGTCTCAGTGGGACCCTTCGGCCCATCTATTCTTCTACTTTGTGGCGGGTTGATTATCCTTGTTCCCTTCAGTAGAAAAAATAGGCTGGTCAGAAAATACGCTCTTTTTTGCGCATTACTTTTCTCCATCGTGTTTAGCTACGACAGTTTTCATAGGGCAGATCATCCCTGCTGGAAACTAACCACAATTGATGTCGGACAAGGAGACAGCCACCTCATTACAACACCATCAGGCAAGCATCTACTAATAGACTCGGGAGATTCCGAAGCTCTCGCCGGCAAAGGCAAGAAAGATTCTGGCAAGGACATTATCATACCATATCTACACCATATAGGAGTCTCAAAACTAAGCGCTCTCATCATAACCCATCCGGACTTGGATCATTATGGAGGAGCGTTGTCCATCTTAAAAACCTTTCCCGTAAATGAGCTCTGGATTACAGACTGCGCCCGTATTGAAGACAAAAGAAGTTGGCAGCAAGTCATTGCCGAATCACTAAAACGAGGCATCCCCATCAGAGACATTTCCAGAGGATTCCTTTGGAAGGAAAAATTTTTCGAATTACGAGCCATTCATCCCGTAACAAGCCGATGTATTGACGCAAATACCCAAAGCATCACCTTTAGGGCAGCAGGTCTCGGCCATTCTGCAATTTTAACCGGAGACTTGACTATCGCCGGAGAAAAAGAAATCATGAAAACAAACATTTCGCTGAAAAGCGACATTCTTAAGCTAGGTCATCACGGTTCCAAGACATCGACTAGCAGAAAATTTCTTGAAAAAGTACAACCCGATTATGCAATCATCTCAAGTGGCAAGCGTAACCGTTTTCGTCATCCTAGCAAGCAGATTATTCGGCGCCTTGATTCCCTTTCAATTCCTTACCTAAATACAGCAGAAAAGGGAACCATCCAGATTGATTTTTGGAATGATTCCCTTCGGATTAAGACAATGGTCGATTAACATCACAGGGCTGTCAACACGTACAAGCCTATGCTTTTCTGGTTGTTATTGTCTTCTTGCAATACACCAATATCAAATTCAACGCGAACCCTGGTTGCACCAAACCCGATTTCTATTTTCGGGATAATGTCCACCATAAAATCGTCACTGATATGTCCAACACTTGCCGACGAAGTAATTTCAATCATACACAGGAATGAGTTTCCAAAGTGAAGTGTTGGAATTGTTCCGAAACCCAGTTTGGCAATACCGTCATCATCGGTTACACCGTCAAGAAAACCAACGCGAGCTTCATAGGCGTTAGAAAAATTCTTTGCGATAAAATAGTCCTTGCCATAGGTAACTACAACGGCACTTCCATTATTCCGATTCAACCCAAAATAGCCGTCAAGTTCTAAAAAGGATTTACCAAAGCGATACCTACCTCCGAAATCAACGGAAGCCTCCACATTATCTAGCTGATTATACGTGTAGATATCAACTTTCGCACCAATGTCCCAATCCTTGGCTACTTGTCCCATAATGTTTACAGGGAACAGCACTTGATCTCCAAAATCAGACCGCAGGCCCACTCCGGCAGCAAACTTAGGAGACGGTCTAGACTCAGGACCAAAGGTGTAACGCATATTCCACATACGGTCCAATGCAAAGGAATTTACGGAAAGCAAGCCCACAAGGGCCATAACTGCAGACTTAAAAAATTTCATACGCATCAAAGTTAGTTAAATTTGTTTCGTGAAAAAAGAGGTTATCATGATTGAACCACGTCCAGAATTATCTAAGCTTTCTGATTACGTCCCCGGCAAGTCCATGGACGAAATTCGTGCCAAGTACGGCCTTACCGATGTGGTAAAGCTGGCTTCCAACGAAAACCCCCTCGGCCC
>JAKSIF010000062.1 GCA_024398965.1 Fibrobacter sp.
GTCGTATCGGCCGTATGGTGTTCCGCGCTGCTGTGGAAAACTTCTCTAACGACATCCAGGTTGTCGGTATCAACGACCTCCTCGACGCTGACTACCTCGCATACATGCTGAAGTACGACTCCGTACACGGCATCTTCAACCACAAGATCGAAGTTGAAGGCAACTTCCTCATCGTTGACGGCAACAAGATCCAGATCTTCGCTGAAAAGGATCCTTCCGCAATCACTTGGGGCGCTCTGGACGTTGACGTTGTTGTTGAATCCACTGGCTTCTTCCTGACTGCTGAACTCGCTGAAGCTCACCTCAAGGCTGGTGCTAAGAAGGTTATCATGTCCGCTCCGGCTAAGGACAAGACCCCGATGTTCGTTTACGGCGTGAACCACAACACCTACGCTGGCGAAAAGATCATCTCCAACGCTTCCTGCACCACCAACTGCTTGGCTCCGATTTCCAAGGTTCTTAACGACACCTTCGGCATCAAGCGCGGCCTCATGACCACCATCCACGCTGCAACCGCTACTCAGAAGACTGTTGACGGTCCTTCCAAGAAGGATTGGCGCGGTGGCCGTGGCATTCTCGAAAACATGATCCCGTCCTCCACTGGCGCTGCTAAGGCTGTTGGTGTTGTTCTTCCCGTTCTCAACGGCAAGCTCACCGGTATGTCCGTTCGCGTTCCGACTTCCGACGTTTCCTTCGTTGACCTCACCGCTGAACTCAACACCGAAGCTACTTACGAACAGATCTGCGCTGCTATGAAGAAGGCTTCTGAAACTCCGATCTCCGAAGGCGGCCTCCAGGGCGTTCTCGGTTACACCGAAGATGCAGTTGTCTCTACCGACTTCCGCAACGACTCTCGCACCTCCATCTTCGACGTCAAGGCTGGCATCCAGCTCGACCCGACCTTCGTGAAGGTTTGCTCCTGGTACGATAACGAATGGGGCTACTCCAACAAGGTTTGCGAAATGGCTCGCGTTATCTCTAAGTAATTCTTTTAGCTTAACAGCTTAATTAAATACTTAAAGGAAGACCTCGCTGAAAAGCGAGGCCTTCTTTTTTTTTGCTTTGCAAAAAAAGCTTGCTCTGCATATAAAAAAGCCCCGGGCTAATGCCCAGGGTTTTATAAATCCATGATGGTTGTGGACTAAGGCTAGCCTTCGTAGTCTTCGCCACCGCCCCAACCGTCAATGTCGGAACCGGCACGACCAAGGGTAGCACCGCCGAGAATTTCGTCGATGCCCTTGTCTTCGGATTCGTCCTCTTCTTCTTCGAAGATGGAGGATTCATCAAGTTCAGTATCCTCGTTAGGTACGATCGGTTCGCTATCTAAATCGTCGCTATTTGCCTTTTTGCGTGCCATAGTTTCTCCTTAAGGGGTGGCTTTTCGTAATCTCTATCGCTATAGTATAATTTTTTGTACAAAATGCAAATGTTTTTTTCAAAAAAAATGAAGTTTTTTTGAGGGAATAGGGGTTGGACATAAAAAAAGCCGCTGACCAGAAGGTCTCGCGGCATTTTTTTGCGCGGCACACGGGCTACTCCCACGGCGCTTTCGCCTTCGGCTCAAGCGCGTGTCGTGCGGTTCAGCCATGCCGACAAGCAAGCTTGTCGTCGCGGCGTTCGGCTTACGGACGCTTACGCCTGCGGCTCCAGCGTCTGCCCTTCGGCTCACCAATGAAAAAATGCAAGCATTTTTTCGCTGGATTCGCCTTGCGAACTATTATCGCGGTGCGCAGCCGGTTCCCAGGCCTGCGTAGCCGATTTCCTTACTTGTGGACAAGCCAAGTCGCCGTGCAACCCAGAGGGGAGGTCATCAACTCCGTGAGGGTATGCTCAGGACCTAGCAGGATCCGTTAAACTTCTGTTAGAACCTTGCAAAATCCTTGAAAATCGTGCAGAATCGCCACTTTTGCCCGCGGTAATACCTGCTAGATCTGTTGGATCCTACAAGGTTTCGGGCATTACTTACAAATACAAGAAAGGCCTCCTGAGGGTGTCTCAGAGGCCTTACTTATGTCCTGCTATGTGCTTGTCTGGCTCGTTCTGATGTGCTAGTCTACCGTGGGAACGGTACCTCGCATATCCGGAACTTGGCTGACAGGGGGGACAACTATTCCCATTCAATAGTTCCAGGGGGCTTGTGGGTGACGTCGTACCACAGGGAGCCGGCGCCTTCTGCTTCGAACTTGCGCCAGAGGCCTGCAAGCATGCCCTGGTCGATTTCGGCGAAGTTTGCGGTCATGGCTTCGGTGGAGTTCACCGGGCGCATCACGATGCAGGGCTTGCCTGCGGTGCGCAGCGGAACGGATACCACGGGCATCTGCCAGATTTCTTCGTACAGCTTGTTTTCCTGCAGGAAGGTGGTGCAGATGTCATCGAACTTACGCAGCGTATCGAAGTTCTCGCGGGTGGCGTACTGTTCCACAAGCTTCGGGTCTTCATCGGCCACGGTACCGATCTGGTAGATCACGCGGTTGATAGCCTTGAAGCGGTTAGCAAGTTCGGTGGAGAACCTTTCGCAGTCCTTCCAGCTGAGGCCGGCGGTAGTCAGAAGGAACGGCTGTGCGTAAGTACGGCCATCGCCCTGAACGCCAACGCTCTTGATGGGGAGCATGCGGCCAGAAATGTTGTTTGCCTTCAGGTAGTCGGCGAGGCTGCCGCCTTGAGTGTCCTTCACGTCGTCGAATGCGACCATGTCGTCCTTCAGAATGCCATCGCTGCAAAGCAGGCGGACGCCCAGACCCGGACCCGGGAAGGGGTGACGCCAGACGAGATTGTGGGGAATGCCCAGTTCTTCGCCCAGTGCGCGGACTTCGTCCTTGTAAAGGTCAGCTAGCGGTTCAAGCACAAGGCCCTTTTCCATCAGGTCCAGAACTTCCTGAACGCGGTTGTGGTGGGTCTTGATCTTGTCGGCGTTCTTGGTGCCGCCGGATTCAATGGTGTCGGGGTAGATGGTGCCCTGAGCCATCATCCACTGGTTGGGGTCAAGGTTCAGCTTGGCCATTTCCTCGTCCTTCACAACAAGGAATTCCTTACCGATGATGCCGCGCTTGGTTTCAGGAGCGGTAACGCCCTTGAGCTTTGCCAGGAAGTGTTCGCTGGCGTCGCGGATCTGAAGGTTGTTCATGCCTTCGGCCTTGAGGAAGTCCATGATCTTCTGGGATTCGCCCAGACGCATCATGCCGTTATCCACATGGAGGCCCAGAACCTTTTCGGGGCCCAGCACGCGGTTCAAGAGAACGAATGCCACCGTGGAGTCCACACCGCCGGAAACCAGCAGGAAGACCTTGCGGTCCTTCACCTGTTCCTGGATGCGGGCGGTAATGAGGGGCAGGTAGCTCTTCATGTTCCAGGTCTTTTCTGCGCCGGTAATGTCGATGAAGTTTTCGAGAAGCTTCATGCCGAACTTACTGTGGGTCACTTCGGGGTGGAACTGGATGCCGTAGATCTTGCGTTCGTCGAATGCGACAGCTGCGATTTCGCAGTCCTTGGTGCTAGCCACGATGCGGTAGCCTTCGGGCAGCTTGGTCACCTGGTCGCCATGGCTCATCCACATGGGGGAGGCCTTGGGCAGGTCCTTCAAAATCGGGCACTTTTCGTCGCCAACGATCAGGTCGGCGATACCGTATTCCTTTACCTTGCCCGGTTCAACGTGACCGCCCAGCTGCTGGGCGATAAGCTGATGACCGTAGCAGATACCCAGCTTGGGTACCGGCAGGTTCAAGATTTCGGGATTGTATTCCGGAGCGTCGGCAGCATAAACGCTGGAGGGGCCACCGGAATAGATGATTCCCTTGACGCCTTCCAGTTCGGAAACGTCGCAGTTGGGGGAATGGATTTCGGTGAAAACGCCGAGGCGGCGGACACGGTTTGCGATCAGGTGGGCGTACTGACCACCAAAGTCCAAAACGGCAATAGTATCTACGTTTTTCATACAGCGGTAAAGATAGAAATTATCCAAAAAATTTTTAGGTATAGAAGAATCGAAACTCATTTTTTCAGTGAGACTGCAATGTGTGTTGGAATATCATTATTATGATATTATATTTTATAATAGAATGAGAGGAACATATGCCGGAAATTAGACCTATTTCAGATTTGAGAAATCATTTTGCGTCGTTGGCAGAAACTGTGCATAAGTACGATGAACCTATGTTCCTCACAAAAAATGGAACTGGCGACATGGTTGTTATGTCCATGGAATGCTACGAAAAGCAGATGGCCCAACTTGAGGTTTATGCTAAGTTGGCTGAGGCTATTTCTGAGATAGAAAGCGGAGCAAAAGGCGTCGATGCTGAACAGTTCATCAAGGATTTGATGAATGGCTAAGGCCAAGGCCTATAAGGTCCTAATGCCATATTTGAAAAATTCCTTGAGCAGATAAAACTACTCAAGGAATTTCCTACAGTTTATCCGGTACATTCAGATCCGTTCTTGAGAATGATTCAATACCGGGCTTTCTCTATCGACAACTATCTAGTTTTTTACGTGTTCAAAAATGACGAAGTTCAAATTCACAGGGTCATTTTTGCAAAGCGTAACTACATTGATCTGCTGAAATTGAAGTAGGATTGGACATCCTGCGGGCTAGTTCAATCAAGGTCTGCACGCCGAAGCCTGTAGCGCCGTACTCGGTGTACTTCCACTTCTTGGTTACAAAGGCGGTGCCGGCGATGTCCAGATGGGCCCAGGCAGTGTCCTCCGGGACGAATTCCTGCAGGAAGAGGGCTGCGGAGATGGCGCCTGCGTCGGAGCCTGTGTTCTTGAGGTCGGCGAACTTGTCCTTGAGGGCGTCGGCGTATTCTTCTTCCAGAGGCATGCTCCAGAACTTTTCGCAGCAGGCCTCGCCGCTGTTAATGATGTTCAGGGCCAGCGGGTCGTCGTTGCTGAAGAATCCGGCAATCGCATAACCCAGGGCGCGGACCATGGCGCCTGTAAGGGTGGCGAGGTCCACGATATGGGTTGCTCCGATAAGGCCTGCTTCTGCCAGACCGTCGCTCAATACAAGGCGACCCTCTGCATCGGTATTGTCCACCATGACGGTCTTGCCGTTCTTGGCGGTAAAGATGTCGCCAGGAAGTACGGACTGGTTGCCGATGGCATTTTCTGCTAGGCAGCAGACCGCGCTCACCTTCATGGGAAGGTTCAGTGTGGCGATTGCCTGGATTGCTGCAAGTGTGGTGGCTGCACCGCTCATGTCGCTGATCATTTCCGGCATGGATTTAGGCGGTTTCAGACAAAGTCCGCCAGTGTCGAATGTAAGGCCCTTGCCGACAATGACCAAGTGGTCGGCGGAGGTTCTTGCGCCGCGCTTTTCCGCGGTGCCTTGGGCGGAACGGGTTGCAGCACCCTTGGTGCCGTCATAGGACAAAGTAATCATGTAGGGGGCATGGGAACTTCCCTTGCCAACGGTCACGTGTCCGTTAAAGCCTTCCTTTTCAAGCTGCTTCATGTCGCGGACCTTGATGGAAATGCCCTTGGTATACTTGGCAACGGTCTTTGCCCTTTCCACAAATTCTGCAGGATAGAGGTCGCTACCGCAGGTGTTGATCAGGTTTTTAGCCAAGGTAACTGCTTTCTGTTCTACAGCAACTTCATCGGCAATCTTCTTGAATTCGGAAACGTGTTCGCCGGCAACGATTTCAAAGGTAACCTGGAAGGCGTCCTTCTTCTTACTCTTGTAGGCGTCGAACTTGTAGTCGGCATAGTGGAGGCCGTGAACCATTGCCTTGAACTGCTCGGGAGCGGCGTCGGCAAGCATAATGCTCACCATGGGAATCTGGCGCTGGGCTGCACGCTTTGCCAGGCGGTAGGCAGCCATGCGAAGGTGGTCCAGGCTGGAGATGCCACGTTCCTTGGCTGCATTTACGAAAATAGTGGGGATGCCATCGATCTCCAAAAATTCAAGGTCTTCGAAGGGGCCGTCGTTCATTCCCTTGAGTACGGATTCCGCCTGTTTTTCGGCAGCTTCGCTGAGTACATTGGAAAACTGGACGGACTGTTTTACGAAAAAGAGGGCTGAGGCATTAGCCTTGCCAGAAGATTTGGATACGATAGATAATTTCATAGTACCTAAAATCTACAAAATTGGTGTTTCATATAGGCCTCGTGGCTTTGGATTTGCTATAATACCTAGTGAATAATGAAAGGAGATCTTTATGAATTTTAAGATTGCATCCGTTTTGTCTGCCGCTTTGGTTTCGGCAGTATTTGCCCAGGAAGCTGCACCTGCCGCTCCCGCTCCTGAAGCTGCCCCCGTAGCAGCCCCGGCTACAGAAAATGTTCCTGCCGCTGAACAGGCCGCCCAAGAACAGCCAGCCCAAGAACAGGCTGCCGCTCCTGCTGCAGAAGCCGCTCCCGCAGAAACTGCAGCTCCGGTTGCAGAGGCTCCCGTAGCCGAACCTGCCGCAGAACCTGTTGCTGCTCCGGCAGAGGAACCTGCTGATGTGGCTGTTGCCCCCAAGGCTGTTCGCGGTGGCGAACGCGTTCCCGTGGAACCTGTCGCAGAACCTGCAGCTCCGGCAGAAACAAAGTCTGCTGAACCTACCCGCAAGGCCGTCTATTACGAAACAGTCTATACCAACGAGGAAGGCCGCCCGGTACGTACCCTGTACGTAGCAGAACATTCCGGCAAGGATACCGTGACCATGGATGAACTGATGGGTCTTCGTCCTATGAAGTTCAAGATTGGTGCATCCGGTTCCGTTGGTTCCTACGTTCTTAGCGGTAACGATTGGGATTCCGATAGCTTTAGCGGCATGAACTGGCGCGCCGGTATTTCCGCCATCATTCCCTTGAATGAATACACCATGGGTCTTCGTCTCGGTGTTTTCTACGACCACAGCGAAGCTAGCGAATCCTATTACTATAACGATATCGCTACCAACTTCTCCTTTGAAAACAACAAGATTGATATTCCGGTCCTGTTCACCTTCAAGTCTGCCGCTTCCAGATTCTACTTCGATCTCGGTGCAGAACTTTCCGTTCCTGTCAAGGACAACATGAAGATTTCCTACACCGACTCCAAGGGAACCAA
The DNA here is from genome assembly GCA_024398965.1 of Fibrobacter sp. NCBI lineage: Bacteria > Pseudomonadati > Fibrobacterota > Fibrobacteria > Fibrobacterales > Fibrobacteraceae > Fibrobacter > Fibrobacter sp. Next base: position 7,034 of record JAKSIF010000062.1, read on the forward strand.
GCACAAGAGCAAGACCGACATGATGGATGAGGATTTCCGCAAGTCTTTGGACTGGGGCTTCATCTTCGGTTTCTCCATTATGGCAAACGACTACATCTCCCTGGATATCCGCGCAGATGTTGGCCTGTCTGATCTTTACAGTTCCTACGAAAAGCTGGACCTTGGTCTGAGCAACTCCTCCTTCAACGTAGGCATTTCTGTCTACCCGTTCTAAGGCTAGCTAGAATATATGATTTTGCCTATTTTTGCTGTAATCGTTGGCCTGGTGATCCTGGTCTGGAGTGCCGACAAGTTTGTTGATGGGGCGGTTGGCGTTGCACGCTTTTGCGGAATGTCCACCCTTCTTATCGGCATGGTTGTTGTGGGCTTTGGAACCAGCGCTCCCGAAATGGTTGTGTCCGCATTGTCTGCCTTGCAGGGAAATCCGGAACTTGCCCTTGGTAACGCCTACGGTAGCAATATCGCAAATATCGCCTTGATTCTTGGTGTAACCGCCTTGATTTCGCCGATTCTGGTACAGCGTTCTGTGCTGAAGAAGGATTTGCCGTTGCTCATTGGTGTTACGGCTCTTTCCATTATTTTGCTTATGGACGGGAATGTTTCCCGTGTGGATGGCTTCATCTTCCTTGGTGTTTTCTTTGCTGTCATGGCATTTAACATCTGGAAAGAAAAGAAGTCCGCTGCGGCGGAAGTTCCCGAAGAGTCTTTCTCGGAAGAAAAGCCCTCTCTGGGCAAGTCTGTAATGTGGCTGGTTCTTGGCATGGCCCTTCTGGTTGGAAGCTCCCGTGCCCTGGTCTGGGGTGCCGTAGAAATCGCCCGCAGTTTTGGTGTCAGCGACCTTCTGATTGGATTGACGATTGTTGCCATAGGAACGTCCTTGCCTGAACTGGCTAGTTCCATTGCGGCAGCTCGTAAGGGAGAAGACGATTTGGCTGTTGGAAACATTATCGGTTCCAACCTCTTCAATACTTTGATGGTGGTGGGCATTGCCTCTACTATTGCCCCGATGGAAACCATTGAGCATCAGGTAATCACTCGCGATATGCCCTTGATGACAGCCTTGACGGTAGCCCTGTTCCTCCTGGGCTTCAGACGTAAGGGCGATGGTCGCATTAACCGAATTGCCGGTGTGGTTTTCCTGCTGGTTTATGTGGGATACCTTGGAATGCTTATTGCCGATGCGACGGGCGTTTAATCGCAGAGTGCTGCGAAGTAGAATGAATTTTGCTTATGCGGCGGATTAGTCCTAGTGTATCTTTGCAAGGCTAGGACTATTTTTGTTTATGCAGCGGATTAGTCCTAGTGTATCTTTGCAAGGCTAGGACTAATTTTGTTTAAGCAGCGGATTAGTCCTAGTGTACCAATGCATGGCTAGGACTAATTTTGTTTAAGCAGCGGATTAGTCCTAGTGTACCAATGCATGGCTAAGACTAATTTTGCTTATGCTGCAGATTAGTCCTAGTGCCCCCCAGAAAGGCTAGGACTAATTTTGCTTATGCGGCGGATTAGTCCTATTTTATGTTTTTGGATTGCTGCGCGTTGATGCGTACCTGCAGAAAACTGCGGGGCTTAACAAGGTTTAGCCTATCGGCGGGAAGAAAATGTAGGCGATGGCGATGGCTGCAATGACGCCAACGGCATCAGCTATAAGGGCGCAGGTTACGGCGTGGCGAGTCTTCTTGACGCCTACGGAACCGAAGTATACGGCGATGATGTAGAAGGTGGTGTCGGCGGCGCCCTGGAACATGCAACTGAGGCGGCCTGCGAAACTGTCGGGGCCAAGAGTCTTCATGGCGTCAATCATCATGCCGCGGGCACCGCTGCCGCTCAATGGCTTCATAATGGCGGTGGGGAGAGCGGGAACCACATCGTTGCCGATTCCGAATAGGCCAAGCAGCGCGGAGATTCCGTTCATCAGCAGGTCCATGGCGCCGCTGGCGCGGAATACGGCTACGCCAACAAGAATTGCCACCAGGTTTGGAATGATCATCACGGCGGTATGGAAGCCGTCCTTGGCGCCTTCAACAAAGGCTTCGTAGGCTTGAACCTTACGGTAACAGGCTAGGCCAAGAAAGACCACGATGACGGTGAAAAGAGCAAGACCGCTAATGAGCAGGCTAGTTGTGCCGATGGCTTCTGCGGTAAGATGGCTGAAGTAAACCATAATCGCAATGACGCATGCGGAAAGGCCGCCAAGCCAGGCGACAGTAATAGGATCCTTCAGCTTTACCTTCTGGAAGAAGCTGAGGGCCACAATGCCTGCGATGGTGCTAAAGAAGGTTGAAAGCAGAAGCGGGAGGAAAACGTCACTGGGGTTGGCCGCTCCCATCTGGGCACGGTACGTCATGATGCTGACAGGAATCAGGGTAAGGCCGCTGGCATTCAGCACAAGGAACATAATCTGGGAGTCGCTGGCGACGCTCTTGTCTTCGTTGGGATTCAGTTCCTGCAGTTCCTTCATGGCCTTGAGGCCCATGGGGGTAGCAGCGTTATCAAGCCCCAGCATGTTGGCACTGATGTTCATGAGCATGGTTCCGACTACAGGATGTCCCTTGGGAATCTGCGGAAAAAGTCGACTGAACAGCGGCTCCACAATGCGGGCGAGAATCTGGACTGCGCCGGCTTTTTCGCCAATCTTCAGGATGCCAAGCCAAAGGCTTAGAATGCCCGTAAGGCCCAAGGCGATTTCGAAGGCCGTCTTGGACATGTCGAATGCGCCGAGAATCGCCTTATTGAAAATTCCGCTATCGCCAAAGGCCAACCACTGGACCAAGCAGGCGATGAATGCACCGAAAAAGAATACAAGCCAAATAACGTTTAGAACCATATTGTAAAATTAAAAAAAATGGACCCGAAGTGAATCGGGCCCATTTATAAAGTTTAGCTAGGACGCTTAGTCTTCGAAGTCTTCGCAGGAGAACGAGCTGCCATACAGGTAAATGGAGCCTTCGTCCGTATCGCACTTATCCGAGTATCCGGATTCGCAGGACTTGACAACCTTGCCGCCCATGTCTTCGCAATCGTCTTCGGTGAGATCTCTGTTGGTCTTACCCTGGGCGCACATTTTTAAGCTGGCGTCCTTAACCATGCAGGAGATACCTTTGTTAGCGTTATCACCATTAGAATTACCACCGTTTCCGGCAGGACCTTCTTCAATGATGCCGCTATCGGAACCGCTGTTAGAGGGTGCATCTACAGGAGCGCCGTCTTCGGCGTTGTTGATGCGAGACTTGACGTTGCCATCGCCGGAGCAACCGAAGAGGGCTGCAAGGCTTGCAACGAGAACAATCTTTGCAATCTTATTCATGCTACACCTCGATTAGAAAGTGATGAATGCGCCGAGGTTGGCAATCATGCCGCTCCATGCTGCGGAACCCAGGTTGTCGGCAACGGATGCTTCCAAGATGAGGTTCTTATACTGGAAACGAGCACCAGCGTTTGCAGAGGTTCTGTAAGTCTTCATGGTGATTTCGGAATTGTCGACAGTTGCGTTGCCCTTGATTTCTTCGGAACGGTAACCGATGAGCTTCCAGTTGTAAGTTGCACCAGCGAAGAGGATCCAGTTTTCAGAAACGGAAAGTTCGCCCAAGATGTTGGGTGCGGTGTAAAGACCGAAGGTGGTCACGTTATCCTTTGCGTCGCCGTCCTTGATTTCGTCGTAGAGATAAATGGGAAGGCGAGTGTTGGTACCCAGGAACACCTGTGCATTTTCGGAGGAGAGTACCGGCAATGCAAAGTTGAAGAAGGGCTGGATCATGGTGTAGGCATCGTTGTGGGTAACTTCGGTAGAAGTGTTACCAACGGTAGTCTCAGTGGTGCTGGACTGGCGCAGGAAATTCAAACCGACAGACCAGAACATGTTCTTTGCGGAAGGACCGTTAGAAATGGCGACGTTAACACCGATATCCCAGTAGTCGTTGTCTTCTTCAGCGTTGTCGGTTTCGGTATCGACTTCATCGTTGAAGGTGAGCCAGTATGCGTTGGCGGTCAAGTCGAATGCACCCAGGAGCATGCCGAACTTGAGGTTGATAATGTCGCCAGCTGCGGTAGTGGAAACGTCTTCTTCGTCATCACCAGCTTCGGTGGATTCCCAGGTCTTGTCGAGAGCCAAATCCAAGGCAAGGCCCACGCCCTTGAAAGCTACACCTGCGGTAACCATGCCCATGTCGTACTGGTTGTTGAAGCCCAGCAAGTAGGTCATGCCGCCCTTGGTTACAGCGAGAGTTCCGTTTTCGCCGGAGGGTTCCACGTAAAGGAGGTTGCTGCCGTACATCTTGTACGGAGAAGCCATGTTGCCACCAATGGTGGAGGCACCAGCTTCGCTACCAACCATGTTGTAGGCGTTGCCGTGGAGAACGTTGAACAGACCGTTTGCTGCAGGAGCCGGAGCTGCTTCTTCTGCAACTTCCTTGGTTTCTTGTGCAGGGGCTTCGTCTTCTTCCACAGCCGGAGCAGCCGGAGCTTCAGCAACGGTTTCTTCGGTGGTTTCTTCGACGGAGGATTCTTCTTCTTCGTCATCCTGAGCAGCGGCGGCAGAGAATGCCAGTGCGCTAGCAAGAGAAATGGTCTTGATCAGCTTGAAATTCATTTTTTCTCCTTATGGAAATAAAAAACATCCTTTTGCAAATATAAAAAAGGACGTCTTTTCTTTAAAGGTTTTTTGTGCAAAAAGATTTGAAACAGGGACTCTTACTTTGTAAAAAACGCTCCGACATTTCTGCCGGAGACGTTTCATTTTCTTTGTCTTAAGTAGATCGAAAAATCGATTACTTCTTAGGCTCGATCTTTTCCATGCCGCCCATGTACGGACGCAGCACTTCAGGAATCAACAGGGAGC
>JAKSIF010000063.1 GCA_024398965.1 Fibrobacter sp.
CCGCGAAGGTGGCCGTACCGTTGGTGCTGGTTCTGTAACCGAAATCATCAAGTAATCGGATAATATAATGCCTAGAGAACTCATCACGCTCGAATGCACCGAATGCAATCAGCGCAACTATGACTGCGATAAGAACAAGCGTCTTCACCCCTCTCGCGTAGAGTACAAGAAGTATTGCCCGTTCTGCCGCAAGCATACTGTTCACAAGGAAACCAAGTAAGGAAGTCCGAATAGGTCGGTAGCTCAATTGGTAGAGTCACGGTCTCCAAAACCGTTGGTTGGGGGTTCGAGTCCCTCCCGACCTGCTCACTTCCCGGAGTCATTATGCGTAAGATCCAGCAATATGTCAAGGAATGTATCCAAGAATTGAAGCAAGTTACTTGGCCTACTTGGGAAGAACTCAAGGGTTCTACGCTCGTAGTGATGCTTTTCAGCGTCATTATGGGTGTCTATATCGCTGGACTCGACGTTGGTCTCTCTTGGATTGTTGACAAAATCATGGGAAGAGGTTAATCGTTATGATGCGTTGGTATGCAATCCACACCTTTTCCGGTCAAGAAAATAACATTAAGAAACGTATCGAGCAGATGATTGAACGCGAAGGCGTTCAAGAAAAGTTCGGTCAGATTATCGTACCGACTCGCGAAGTGGCTTCTACAGTTCGCGGTCGTCGTCGCGTATCTACCCAGAACATGATGCCCACGTACGTTTTCATTGAAATGGTGCTGGACGAGCTCACCCAGCATTTGGTGATGAACATCAATGGCGTCACCCATTTCTTGGGAATGACCCCGACTAAGCGCGTGGCCATTCCTTTAACTAAGAGCGAGGTCGATCGTCTCCTGGGAGTTAATCCTGATGCTCCTGAAGGCGAGATTCCGCCGTATACCATTGGCGAAAATGTCCGCATCAAGGAAGGTCCGTTCAAGGACTTTGTGGGCGTCGTAGACGAAATCATGGATTCCAAGATCAAGGTCATGGTTACCGTATTCGGTCGTTCTACGCCTGTTGAACTTGCCTTTAACCAGGTTGAGTCCGACAACGTCTAATGTTACGGTTTTTGCAACGGAGATAACACAGTGGCAAAGAAAATCACAGGTTATATTAAGCTCCAGATTCCTGCAGGTGCTGCTAACCCGGCTCCCCCGGTAGGTCCCGCCCTCGGTCAGAAGGGTGTGAACATCATGGAATTCTGTAAGCAGTTTAATGCTAAGACTCAGAACGACAAGGGCATGATTATCCCGGTCGTTATTACTGTCTACGCAGATAAGAGCTTTACCTTCATCACGAAGGTTTCGCCGGTTCCGGCTCTCATCAAGAAGGCCGTCGGCATTGAAAGTGGTTCTGGTGAACCCAACCGTAAGAAAGTTGGTAAGATCACTCAGGCCCAGATCGCAGACATCGCTCAGAAGAAGATGCCGGATCTCAACACAATCGACCTCGAAGCCGCCAAGCGCATGGTTGCAGGCACCGCCCGCTCCATGGGTATTGAAGTGGTTGACTGAGGCAGGTAATTCACCGTTACGTATCTGACAGGAAAATTTCATGTTCAGAGGAAAAAAATACAAGAAGATTGCTGAAGCTATCGAAGCCAACAAGGCTTACGGTTTGGTAGAGGCAATTGATATTCTTAAAAAGTCCGAGGTGAAGTTCGACCAGACCGTCGAAATCCACTTCAATCTCGGTGTGGACCCCAAACATTCCGACCAAGTGGTTCGTGGCACTGTTGTGCTGCCGCATGGTACCGGTCGTAAGGTCCGCGTTCTCGTTTTCTGCAAGGACAATAATATTGAAATTGCACAGAACGCAGGCGCAGACTACGCTGGTGGTGCTGACTTGGTTCAGAAGATTCAGGAAGGCTGGCTGGACTTTGATTCCGTCGTTGCTACTCCCGACATGATGCCGGTGATTAGTAAGGTGGCAAAGGTGCTCGGTCCCCGTGGTATGATGCCGTCCCCCAAGGCTGGTACTGTGACCGTTAACGTTGCACAGACCGTCAAGGAACTCAAGGCCGGTAAGATTCAGTACCGCGTCGACAAGGGTGCTAACGTTCACGCCCCCGTTGGCAAGCTCTCCTTCAGTGGCGAACAGCTGGTTGAAAATGCCAAGTCTGTTATCGACTCTGTTGTTAAGGCTAAGCCGCAATCTTCTAAGGGCACCTACATTAAGAGCCTTACGTTGTCCGCAACGATGGCTCCGGGCATCAAACTTGATATGGCACTGACGCGCTAGGAGAAACCATGAAAGCTGTAGTTAAGAAACAACAGACCGTGGACTCTATCGTCGAGTCCTTCAAGGGCGCAACCGCCGTCTATCTGCTCAACTATCAAGGCATTACCGTTGAAAAGGACAATGCCCTTCGCAAGGCCCTGGCATCTAAGGGTGTTAAGTACAAGGCTGTGAAGAATACTCTTCTCAAGCGCGTACTTGCTGCTCTTAACGTTGAAGGTCTCGATGACCAGCTGACTGGTGCAACATCCGTCATGGTTGGCTTCGAAGAAGATCCTCTTCTGCCGGCACGCGAAATTGAAGCATTCCACAAAGCTAACCCCGATTTCTTGATTTCCAAGAGTGTCTTCCTTGATGGTAAGGCAATGCCTGGTACCGAAGTCGTGAACCTCTCCAAGATCCCGGATCGCAAGGGCATGATCGCAATGATCGTCTCCATCGCTCTCGGACCTGGTTCCACTATCGCAGGTCAGATCAAGACTCTCCAGGAAAAGCTGGAAGAAGCATCGGGCTCCGAAGCACCTGCTGCAGAAGCAGCTCCGGAAGCTTAACAACAAACCACAAACCAAAAATTTTAAACGGAATAATCGGAGAAACACATCATGGCAACTGATATCAAGGCATTGGGCGATCAGATCGTTGGTCTTACCCTTCTCGAAGCCAAGGCTTTGGCTGACTACCTCAAGGAAACCCACGGCATTGAAGCCGCTGCTGGTGGCGCCGTAGTTATGGCTGCTGCAGCTGCAGCTCCTGCTGAAGAAAAGACTGAATTCGACGTTATCCTCGTCGAATGCGGTGCTAAGAAGATGGACGTCCTCAAGGCTGTCCGCGCTATCACCGGTCTCGGCCTTAAGGAAGCTAAGGACCTCGTCGAAAAGGCCAACAGCGTCGTTAAGGAAGCTATGCCGAAGGCTGACGCTGAAAAGCTCAAGAAGGAATTGGAAGATCTCGGAGCAAAGGTCGCTCTGAAGTAATGCTTTCACTTCTCTAAATCTTCTATATGCCAACTGCCTGCACTAAATGTGCGGGCTTTTGGTGTATTAAGATTTTCTGCTTTTTTCACCCGAAAAAAGCCCATGGCAGCAAGGTTAAGAAGATAGTCATTCTTAATATTTTTCTACCTTTGGTGCCAACAATCAGCTCTCACCGGATGAGGTATTTCTAATGACGACGGAGCGAAAAAGCTATTCCTCCAATAAGTTCCAGTTGGAACTTCCGTACCTGATCGAAGTCCAGAAGGCTTCGTACGAGCAATTCCTTCAGAAGGATATCCCCCAAGAAAAGCGTCTCAAGGTTGGCTTGCAGCGCGTTTTCGAGGATATATTCCCGATCACAGACGTAAAGGGCCTCTACTCCCTGAACTATGAAGGTTACTACTTCGGTATCCCGAAGTACAGCATTCCTGAATGCCGTGAACGTGGCCTTACCTACTCTATGGAACTCTTTGCAACTTTGTCTCTTCAGGTTTTCGAAGAAGATGGCGAAGATCGCAAGCTGAAGGAAGAAGTCAAGAACGATGTGCTCGTTTGCGAACTTCCGATCATGACTGAAAATGGAACGTTCATCGTCAATGGCGCTGAACGCGTTGTCGTTTCTCAGTTGCACCGTTCCTACGGTGTTACCTTCGACAAGGAAATGCAGGTTAACGGCCGCGACGACTACAAGAGCCGTATTATTCCGCACCGCGGCGCCTGGGTTGAATTCAATACCGAAGGTGATATCCTTTACCTCATCATCGACCGTAAGAAGAAGCTCCCGGCTTCTGCAATGCTCCGTTGCATCGGCTTCGAAACTACTCAGGACATCCTGAAGCTGTTCTACAAGAAGACCGAAGTTGTCAACGTTGCTGAACTGGCCGACCAGTACGATGAAAACGGCGTTTGCGTTCTCATCGACCGCATCATTTTTGAAGACATCATCGATACCAGCACTGGCGAAGTCATCCTCGAAGCCAACACCGTTATCGACGACAAGAAGTTGGACCGCCTCCGCGAGAGCAGCGTAGAATCTATCGTTCTCCTCTCCAAGGAAGAAGACAACCTCCTTATCCATTACACCCTGGCTGCAGACAAGACCAAGTCTCGTGAAGACGCCCTCAAGGCAATCTACTCCGTGACCCATCAGCAGCAGGATGAAGCTCCGGATATGCGCACTGCCGAGATCTACTTCGACAGCCAGTTCATTTCCGATCCCCACAAGTATGACCTGGGCGAAGTCGGTCGTTACCGCTTGAACACCAAGGTCTACTCCAAGCCTGAAATTCAGGAACTTCTGGCCGAACAGGGTCCGGAATTCAAGATTCCGTCCCTCACCACCATGACCATGAGCAAGACCGACTTCCTTGCTATCATCAAGTACATGGTTGGCCTCTACCACGGTGCAGAAGGTTACGGCCTCGACGATATCGACCACTTGGGCAACCGTCGTACCCGTTCCGTTGGCGAACTTCTCGCTAACCAGATTTCCGTTGGTCTTTCCCGTATGTCTCGCGTGATTCGTGAGAACCTCACTCTTCACGGCGAAGACGAACAGACCACACCTCGTGAGCTGGTCAACACCCGTATGGTGTCCACCGTTGTGCAGGCCTTCTTCGGCTCCAGCCAGCTGTCCCAGTTCATGGACCAGATGAACCCGCTTTCTGAACTTACTCACAAGCGTCGTCTCTCCGCTCTTGGTCCTGGTGGTCTTTCCCGCGAACGCGCAGGCTTCGAAGTCCGTGACGTGCACTACACTCACTACGGCCGTCTCTGCCCGATCGAAACTCCGGAAGGCCCGAACATCGGTCTTATCAACTCCCTCGCAACCTTCGCCGTTGTCAACCACTTCGGCTTCATCGAAACTCCGTACCGTATCGTCGGTCTTATCGACTTCAAGGATGCTCAGGGCAACATTGTCAAGGTTCCCGAAAACAAGTGGCACTTTGGCATCTTCAAGGCTTTCGTACATGACCCGCATCTCTTCTTGGAACTTGAACTGACCAAGAAGCAGGCAGACCAGGTTCGCATGAACCTCGACAACCGCCAGCGTGACTTGTTCGACGGCTTTGTGAACAAAGTATTTGCATTCAAGGATGCAGAAGGCGAAGTCACCTACTACCGTAACGGTTTCGTCGTTGAAAACTTCGACGGCAAGGCTGACTACGAACAGGTTGGCACTGTTGTAGAACAGATCGTTTCTGACTACATCACCTTCCTCACCGCAGACGAAGAAGACGCATTCAAGGTTGCTCCGTCCAGCACCGAACTTACCGAAGACAACCGCTTCAAGGGTGACATGGATGGTTACGTGATCGTTCGCGACAAGAGCGAATATCCGCAGCTCATGAGCCAGGAATCCATCGCTCTCGATGACGTTGAAACCGAACGTATCGACCTTATGGACGTGGCCCCGATGCAGATTGTTTCTGTGGCTGCTGGTCTTATTCCGTTCCTTGAACACGATGACGCAAACCGCGCATTGATGGGTTCTAACATGCAGCGTCAGGCTGTTCCTCTGCTCCGTGCAGAAGCTCCGGTGGTTGGCACCGGCCTGGAACGTCGCGCCGCTCTCGACTCCGGTACCGTTGTTCGTGCAAAGCACGACGGTATGGTTACCTTCGTTGACGCACGTAACGTGACTATTCAGCGTGGTAACATGGTGGACGGCAACTTCGTGCCTCTCACCGGTCTCGGCGAAGACTATGAATTCCTCGGCAAGGATCCTATCGACCAGTACGTTCTCCGCAAGTTCGAACGTTCTAACCAGGATTCCTGCATTAACCAGAAGCCCATCGTGAACGTTGGCGACTTCGTCAAGGCTGGCGACGTGCTGGCTGACGGTGTGTCTACCGACCACGGCGAACTGGCTCTGGGTAAGAACATTCTCATCGGCTTCCTGCCGTGGAATGGTTATAACTACGAAGACGCCGTTATCATTTCCGAAGAACTGGCTATCAAGGATACCTTCACTTCCATCCATATCGAAGAATATGAACTGGAAGTTCGCGACACCAAGCGTGGTCCGGAAGAACTGACCCGCGAAATTCCCAACGTTGGCGAAGACGCTCTCCGCAACTTGGACGAAAACGGTGTTGTTCGTGTTGGTGCCGAAGTCACAGCAGACGATATCCTCGTCGGTAAGGTTACCCCGAAGGGTGAAACCGAACTCTCTCCGGAAGAACGTCTTCTCCGCGCCATCTTCGGTGAAAAGGCCGGCGATGTCCGCGACTCCTCTTTGAAGGCTCCTCCGGGAATGAAGGGCGTGGTTCTCGAAACCCGCGTCTTCAGCAAGAAGGACAAGGCTGACAAGAACAGCAAGGAAAAGGATCAGGAAACCATCAACGAAATTCGTAGCAACTTCCAGATTCAGATCGACAAGATCAAGGAATCCTGCTCCGAACACCTGTTCGAACTTCTCGGCGGTAAGGCTGCCGGCAAGGTGATGGACAACGAAACCCACGAACTGCTGATTCGCGAAGGCGCAACCTATACCGAACAGAACCTGGCCATGATCGACGTGACCAAGGTCTCTCCGGCATCTACCTTCGTTGTGGGTGATGACGAACTTCAGGAACGCGTGCTCACTCTCGTGCTTGTTGCCCGCGACAACCTGGATACCCTGACCCGTACCATGGAAAAGGAAATCGACAAGGTGACCAAGGGCGACGAACTGAAGCCCGGCGTTCTCAAGAGCGTGAAGGTCTACATTGCCAAGAAGCGTTGCCTCTCCATCGGTGACAAGATGGCAGGTCGCCATGGTAACAAGGGTGTTGTGTCCAAGATCGTTCCGGTCGAAGACATGCCGTTCACCGAAGACGGTCGTCCGCTTCAGATCCTTCTGAACCCGCTGGGCGTGCCTTCTCGTATGAACATCGGTCAGGTGCTGGAAGTGCACTTGGGCTGGGCTGCAAAGACCCTCGGCTTCAAGGTGACCACTCCGGTGTTCGACGGTGCCGAGTTCGAAGACATTTGTGAAGAACTCAAGAAGGCTTACGAAAAGAACCCCATCGTTAACTACGAAATGGATCCGGACAATGGCAAGATCATTGGTAAGGCAAAGCTTTACGACGGTAAGACCGGTGAAGCATTCCTGAACCCGGTTACCATCGGTTACATGTACTACCTCAAGCTGGGCCACTTGGTAGACGACAAGATCCATGCTCGTTCTATCGGTTCCTACGCTCTGGTTACTCAGCAGCCTCTTGGCGGTAAGAGCCAGTTCGGTGGTCAGCGCTTCGGTGAAATGGAAGTGTGGGCTATGGAAGCTTACGGTGCCGCTTACACCTTGCAGGAACTCCTCACCGTCAAGTCTGACGATGTCCAGGGTCGTTCCAAGGTCTATGACGCCATCGTTCATGGTCAGAACACTCCGAAGCCGGGTGTACCTGAATCCTTTAACGTTATGATCCGCGAAGTCCGTTCTTTGGGTCTGAACATCCAGACCAATGGAGATAAGTAATATGGTCGACGAAATTGAACGTGAAAACTCTGGTGATATTAGCATTCACCTTGCTGCTCCGGAAATGATCCGTAGCTGGTCTCACGGTGAAGTCACCAAGCCGGAAACCATCAACTATCGTTCCTTCAAGCCCGAAAAGGATGGTCTTTTCTGCGAAAAGATCTTCGGACCTGTTAAGAACTGGGAATGTAACTGCGGTAAGTTCAAGCGCATCCGTTACAAGGGTGTTGTCTGTGACCGTTGCGGTGTGGAAGTTACCCACTCCAACGTTCGCCGTAAGTACATGGGCCATATCGAATTGGCTATTCCTCTGACTCACACCTGGTTCGTACGTAACCAGCCCTGTGTCATTGGTGCCCTCCTGAACCTTTCCACCAAGGACCTGGACAACATCATCTACTACGAAAAGTACGTAGTGATCGACCCGGGTACCACCGACCTGGATCCCAATACCCTTATCGACGAAGCCCAGTATCAGGACTTGACCAACGAAGGTCGTGTCTTCGATGCCAAGATGGGTGCATCTGCTATCAAGCAGCTCCTCGACAAGGTTGACCTGACCGCTCTCTCCGCAGAGCTCCGTATCCAGGCTCAGTCCAAGTCCAAGACCAAGCAGGACGACGCTCTCAAGCGTTTGAAGATCGTTGACTCCTTCTTGAAGTCTCAGCGCGAAAGCTTCCGTGGCTACTACGAAAATCCTGAAAAGGCAATGAAGCAGGACTCTCAGCAGCCCTGGCTCCGTGGCCTTGCCGAAGCTGTTGCCGAATTCAAGGCTGCATACTCTCAGGCAAATCCCACCTTCATCGTTGCCGATGCTTACGAAGAATTCCGCAAGCAGTATCCCAACGAAGCTCGTTTGCTTGCAAACCAGCCGTCTTGGATGATTCTCGACGTTCTTCCGGTGATTCCGCCTGATCTGCGTCCTCTCGTTCCCCTGGAAGGTGGCCGCTTTGCTACTTCCGACTTGAACGAACTGTATCGCCGTGTCATCAACCGTAACAACCGCTTGAAGAAGTTGATCGACATCCGTGCCCCGAACGTTATTCTCTGCAACGAAAAGCGTATGTTGCAGGAAGCTGTTGACCAGCTGTTCGATAGCGGCCGCCGTACCGCACGTACTGGCGCTGCACGCCCCATGAAGAGCCTCGCTGAACTCCTGAAGGGTAAGCAGGGTCGCTTCCGTATGAACCTCCTCGGTAAGCGTGTTGACTACTCCGGTCGTTCTGTGATCGTCGTCGGTCCGGAACTTCGCATGCACCAGTGCGGTCTCCCGAAGCGTATGGCTCTCGAACTCTACAAGCCGTTCATCATCCAGCGCTTGGAAGAAGAAGGTATCGTATATACCCTCAAGTCCGCCAAGAAGTACGTGGATGCAGAACGTCCTGAAGTTTGGGACATCCTCGAACAGATTATCGAAGACCATCCGGTGATGCTGAACCGTGCTCCTACTCTGCACCGCCTCGGTATTCAGGCCTTCTATCCGAAGCTCATCGAAGGTAATGCAATTCGCCTGCACCCCCTCGTATGTACTGCATTTAACGCAGACTTCGACGGTGACCAGATGGCTTGCCACCTTCCGCTGTCTTTCGAAACTCAGTTGGAATGCCGCGTTCTCATGCTGTCTTCCAACAATATTCTTCACCCTGCTTCCGGTCAGCCGATTGCTGTGCCGGGCCAGGACATCGTGCTCGGTCTGTACTACCTGACCAAGCCCCGTCCGGGTCGCAAGGGCGAAGGCATGCATTTCTTTGATCCCGCCGAAGCTGTCCGTGCATACGAAAACGGCGTCGTGGACCTGAATGCCTACGTCTACCTGAAGCTCCCCGCAGGCCGCAAGGTCTACATGGGCGCTCTGGAAAAGGATTGCGTCATGGTACGCGAATCCGCAGACGATAACGGCAATTGGGACGTAAACGTCAAGGCCGGCGAAAAGATCAAGTTCCTTACCCTTAAGGAAGAAAACGTTATCAAGACCACCGTCGGTCGAATCATCTTCAATGAATTCGTGCCGAACGCCCTGGGCTACGCAAACGAAACCTTCGGCAAGAAGGTTATTGCAAAGTCCATCGATGACCTGTACCGTCGTACCGGCAACCGCGTAACGGTTGACTACCTGGATGACCTGAAGGCCAACGGTTATAAGTGGGCAACCCGCGCAGGTTCCTCTGTGGCTATCGCCGAAATGGTGATCCCCAAGGAAAAGCAGGAAATGCTGGACAAGGCTGCAGAAGCTGTGTCCCGTATCCGCGGCCTGTACGAAGACGGTGTTATCACCGGTGGTGAACGTTACAACCAGACTATCGACGTTTGGTCCAAGACTACTTCTGACGTGGCTGCCAAGCAGTGGGAACTGCTCTCCAGCGACCGCGATGGTTTCAACCCCGTTTACATGATGGCCGACTCCGGCGCTCGTGGTAGCCGTGAACAGATTAAGCAGCTGTCCGGTATGCGTGGTTTGATGCAGAAGCCGACTAAGGACTTGAACGGTCAGGAAGTTATTGAAAACCCGATTAAGTCTTGCTTCCGTGAAGGCTTGAACGTGATGGAATACTTCATTTCCTCTCACGGTGCTCGTAAGGGTTTGGCTGATACCGCTATGAAGACCGCTGACGCTGGTTACCTTACCCGTCGTCTTGTTGACGTGGGCCAAGATCTGGTGATCACCGAAGCCGACTGCGGTACCACTAACGGTATTGAAGTTTCTGCTTTCAAGGATGGTGACGATACCGTTATCTCCCTTGAAGAACGTCTCCTTGGTCGTGCACCGGTGGACGACATTAAGCATCCGGTTACTGGCGAAATCATCGTCAAGGCCGGCGACCTGGTTAACGAACGCGATCTCGTGAAGATCAGCGCAACCGGTCTCGAACGCATCAAGATGCGCTCCGTGCTTACTTGCGATTCCAAGAACGGTGTTTGCTCCAAGTGCTACGGCCGTATGCTGGCCTCCGGTCGCCCCGTTGATCTGGGCGAAGCTGTTGGCGTGCTCGCTGCACAGTCCATCGGTGAACCGGGTACTCAGCTTACCCTCCGTACCTTCCACATTGGTGGTGCATCTTCTCGTCTTACTGTTGAAAGTGACAAGAAGGCATCCGTTGACGGTCGTGTCGAACTGGAACAGGTCGAAACCGTCGTTCACGAAGGTCAGAAGGTCGTGGTCAGCCGCATGGCAGAACTCGTTATCTTTGACAAGACCGGCATCAATAAGGGTCGTTACCAGATTCCTTACGGTGCTATCCTCCATGTCGAAAACGGCGCCGCAGTTGCTCAGGGCGACGTAATGTTCGAATGGGATCCGTATAACAGCCCGATTATCAGTAATGTTGCTGGTAAGGTTGTGTTTACGGATATGGTTGAAAACCGTACCTACCGCTCCGAAACCGACGAAGTTACCGGCGTGGAAACCTGGACCGTGATTAGCGATAAGCAGCACGGTAAGAAGGACCTGCACCCGGCTGTTACCATCGTGGATTCTTCCAATGCCAAGATCGGTAACTACATGCTTCCGGACGGCGCTATCATCACAGTTCATGCCGGCGACATGATCGCTGTCGGTTCTACTGTGGCCAAGCTCCCGCGTGCAGCTGGTAAGACCCGCGATATTACCGGTGGTCTTCCCCGCGTTGCTGAACTCTTCGAAGCTCGCGTTCCGAAGAGCAAGGCATTCATCGCACCTATCGATGGCTTGGTTAGCTACGGTGAAGAAGTTCGCAACAATCAAGTTGTTATCATCAAGATGGACGACCAGGAAGTGAAAGTGCTGGTTCCCCGTGGCGTCCACTTGGCGGTCAACGAAGGTGACCGTGTCCGTGCTGGTCAGAAGATCAGCGAAGGCAGCGTAGATCCTCATGATATCCTCGACGTCCTTGGACCTGAAGAAGTCCAGCGTCACTTGGTGAACGAAATCCAGGCAGTGTACCGCCTGCAGGGTGTGGCTATCGCAGATAAGCACATCGAATGTATCGTTCGTCAGATGATGCGTAAGGTCAAGATCAAGGAATCTGGTGATTCTGAACTGCTTCCGGGCGAAGAAATTTCCAAGGCCCGTCTGCGCGCCATCAACGACCAGCTGGTCGAAGTTGGCAAGACTCCGGCGACCTTCACGCCGATGCTCCTTGGTATCACGAAGGCTTCCTTGGCAACAGACAGCTTCATCTCTGCCTG
>JAKSIF010000064.1 GCA_024398965.1 Fibrobacter sp.
GACTTCAGCAAGGTCACCGAACTCATGGGCCAGTTCACTGTAGCCCAGATGCTGGAACGCGAAGACTTCCACAACCGCTATACCGCTAACACTCCCATTAGCCTTCACGAATTCATGTACCCCATGATGCAGGGCTACGATTCCGTCGCCATCAAGTCCGACGTGGAACTTGGCGGTACCGACCAGAAGTTCAATGTGCTCCGCGGTCGCGATCTTCAGATTTTTGAAGGCATGGAACCCCAGATCGGCCTCTTCATGCCCATCCTTTTGGGTACCGACGGCAAGGTCAAGATGAGTAAGTCCATCGGTAACTACGTGGGCCTCAACGAAGCTCCCGACGTCATGTACCACAAGATCTACAGCCTGGCCGACAGCATTGTGGAAAACTGGTTTGAACTGCTGACCGAAATCCCCATGGAAGAAATCAAGCAGATGATGGCCGATGTGAAGTCTGGCAAGATGAATCCCAACGAAGCAAAGCATCGCCTGGCCATCGACATCGTAACTCAGTACTACGGTGCCGAAGCTGCGGAAGCCGCCGCTGCTCACGAAAAGGAAGTTCATAGCGGTAATGCAATCCCCAGCGACGCTGCTGAATGCTCTGTTGCAGCCGGCTCCTACGGTGCCCTCGATCTCCTTGTGGAAGTGAAGGCTTTTGCTTCCAAGGGTGAAGCTCGTCGCATGGTCCAGAACGGTGGTGTAAAGATCGGTGGCGAAAAGCTTGCCGATCCTCAGTCCCAGATCGAAATCAAGGGCGGCGACGAACTCCTTATCCAGGTGGGTAAGCGCAAGTTCTACAAGGTGAACTTCTAAGTTTCGCGCAGTTTCCTTAACGGTAGTTTATGCCTCAAGAAATCCTCATCCTCGGTCTTAATCCTGCCTGGCAGCGCTTGTTCTTCCTGGACAAGTTCGAAGTGGGCGAGGTCCATCGTATTTCCAAGGTTGAGGAATACGCTTCGGGCAAGGGCATCAACTGTGGCCGTGTGCTGCAGCTCCTTGGCGGAACTCCGCTCCTGATGCATTTCCTGGGCGACCAGCATGGTTCCCGTATCTATGACGAAATCTCGGCCTGTGGCATTCAGCAGGCTCCTGTCTGGATTAAGGAACCGACCCGCATTTGTACGACTATCGTAAGCGGTGGAGAATCCACCGAGCTTATCGAACCGTCTCCCGTTCTTACGGAATCTGAGAACAACGATTTCATTCAGACTTTGAACGAGTATTGGAGCACGACGCAGTGTGTCGCCCTTTGTGGTTCGTTCCCCAAGGGCTTTGACGTGAGCCAGATAAATACTCTGGACTTTGCCGGCAAGAAGATTTTCGTTGACGCAATCAAGGATATCGACGTGTGGCTGGAGAAGGGTGTCGAACTCCTGAAAATCAACATGCAGGAATATTGCACTCTTCTTGAAGACATGGGCATCCCTATCGTTCTTTCTAGCCCCCAGTTCTGGAAGATGTCTGCCACGGCGGTTCTTGAACGACTTCCTATCAACAACCTGGTGATTACCGATAAGGAAGGTCCGGTTCGCGCCTTCCGTCTGGTAGAAAAGAAGTTTCAAGGAATTGAGCTTCAGCCGCCAACCATCCAGATGAAAAACGATATTGGCGCCGGTGATTCCTTCTTTGCCGGTTGGCTCCTTGCCGATAGCATGGGTCTTGATTTTGAACAGTGCCTGGTTAAGGCAACCTCTGTCGCCGTCGCACGCTGTGAAGTGGAACGTCCCTGGAATCTTAAGTTGGAGCGAGTCTCTGAACTTGAAGCAGCTCTTGCAGATTCCATAGAAAAAATGGAGTAAGACTCCATGGCCGATTCCCTGGGAATTACTCTTTACGCCTTTGCCACATTGACCGAGGCTCGGGGTGTTTTCCCGGAGCTGAATGCTGCTTCCGATTATACTACAAATAAAGTAATACCTCTTGCGTCCAGGGATAAATTTGTTGCAGTACTTGGCGTGGGGTCCCTGGAATTTTCTGCGAATCTGTCTGCGGTTCTTTTGGAATTTCAAAAAAAGGAAATGCCCGTTTCCTCTGTGATTGCACTTGGTATATGCGGCGCCTATCCCCAGAGCGGAATCCAGGTGGGGGAGGTTGTTCGGATTTTCTCTGAAACTGTGGGCGACCTGGGCTTTAATGAGGCTGACGAATCCTTTGTTCCGTGGTCAAATGCTCCGGCATATACTGGCGACGACTTCTTGCTTGATCGTTTTCCTGGTCTAGCCAAGCTCCCTGCGGTAAGGGGGCTTACTGTGAATTGCTGCACAGGATCGTACAACATGGCGGAGCAACGTGTAAATAACTTTGCTTGTCAAGTTGAATCCATGGAAGGTGCGGCCGCCCTTGCTATTTGCAAGGCCTTTCAGGTTCCTGTCCTGGAAATTCGTGCTATCAGTAACATCGCCTCCACCCGCGACAAATCCGCTTGGCGAATCACCGAGGCCCTGGAAAAACTTCGGGAACTCTTTCGCTAAGTTCAATTATCAATTATCAATCATCAATTGAAAGAATGCGTTTATCTCTCGGAATTTCCACCTGTCCCAACGACACCTTTATTTACGAGGCCTTGATTGCAGGTCTTAAGGATTCTCCCTTTGAATGGGATGTCCATTTCGCCGATGTGCAGACCTTGAATGAATGGATCATCGCGGGAAAGCTGGATGTGGCGAAAGTCAGCGCCCAGGTGTACCCGAAGGTTGAAAAGGACTATCGTTGCCTTGGCTGCGGTGGTGCTATCGGTTATGGTTGTGGCCCGTTGCTTTTGTCCTCCAATGGCGATGCTTTTGATATATCCTCCGCAACGGTTCTTCCTGGAGCGAATACCACGGCTGCAATGCTGTTTAAGTTCTGGTACCAAAAAAAGTTTGGTGGAAATCTTAAATTGCAGTTTGCCTTGTTCAACGAGGTGTATGAGGGGCTTTTGTCCCGGAAGTATGTTCAGGGCGTAACAATCCACGAACATCGATTTACCTGGAAGCGCGATGGTCTATACCTTTTGCAGGATCTTGGTGCATTTTGGGAGCAGGAAACGGGAACTCCCATCCCGTTGGGTATCGCGGTAGCTAGGCGTTCGTTGCCCGATCAAGTGGTGCTCCAGGTAGAAAGTGAAATTCGTGAAAGCCTGAAAGTTGCGCATAGCCGAGATAACCTTATTACTCCATTTATTGACGAAAAGGCTCAGATTTCTGATAAAAATGTGATTGAGGCACATATCAAGATGTTTGTCAATGACTTCTCTGAAAATGTGGGTGAGCGGGGAAATGCCGCTCTGGACAATCTGTGGCAGTTAGTACGTGGTTTATAAACTGTTGACTAGTTTAATTTAATTGTAATATTATTGAAATGTAAAGTTAATTTTTCAAAACGGCGAATTTTTAACAAAAACTTTATTTATTTTCCATACTGCATCTTTTTTTTGGAGTTTGCATATGAGTTTAGTGAATGATCTTGAGCAGGAAGTTGAAAACTTCAAGCGTGAGTACGAAAAGTTTGAACGCGGCAACAAGTCTGCCGGAACCCGCGCCCGTAAGGTCTTGCAGGATATCAAGAAGACCTGTCAGGAGATTCGCGTCTCCATCCAGGGGGCGAAGAAGGAGGACGAGAAGGCCGAACCGGCATCCGCCGATTAACCTTCGCATCCCATTGGGAATTGTAAAATGCGACCATTATCACAACATTTTTACATGATTTTCGCCCATTTTTGCGAAAATCGTTTGACTAATGGCGCTTTTGAAGGTATATTCCCATTTGAATTTTATGCTTCGCCCAAACGGGTGTGGTGTAGATGTATGAATTTTATGTGTTCTATGATTGGAGAAACGTAGCAGTATGACCCTAAAGAAACTGGTCTTAATCACGGCCGGGGCAATGCTTCTTACCGGAACCGCCATGGCAAAGAATATCAACGTGCCTGGTGATTTCGACAAGATTGCTGATGCTCTCGGAAATGCGGATGCTGGGGATACCATCCTCGTCAAACGCGGAACCTATAACGAAAACATCACCTTGATCATGGGTGTTGTACTTAAGGGCGAAGATCCCACGACTACCATCATCGATGGTGGCCGCAGAGGTCCTACCGTCATGGGTACTTCTGGTGCCGAAATGTCTCACTTCACTGTGAGAAACGGTATCGAAGGTATTCTTTGCGAAAACGCTGCTCCCTACATTCATCACTGCTATGTGTTGGACAACCACGCAACGGGTATCGGTGCATTCATTTCTCTCCCGCACCTCCGCAACAACGTGGTATACGGCAACCGCTGGTCCGGTATTCTGGCCTGGGGTGCTAAGTCCCTCGACGCTTATATCGAACATAACGTTGTCCTTCGTAACGGCTACTCTGGCCTTGCCCTCAAGGGCCCGACCAACGTAGTTGCTCGTAACAACATCTTCATGGAAAACCACTACTATGGTGTGTACGCTGACCCGGCTGCCGGTCAGACGAAGGTGGAATACAACAACATCTACAAGAACTACTATCCGTTCAACCAGTTCATCAAGGTGAACCGCACTAACGTTTCCTTGGACCCGAAGTTCATCAACCACTCCCTGTCCAAGCCGAACTTCTACTGCCAGTCCACCTCTCCGATGCTTAAGCGCGGTAAGGGTAAGCAGGACATCGGCCTTACTCCCACCGACCTGGTTAAGGAAGAAGAAGTTGCCGAAGAAACTCGTAATCCGGATACCGACGCTGATGGTCTTTGCGATCCGTGGGTTTCCGAAGAAGGCTTCTCCGACAAGTACGCTTCTGTTTGCACCGGCCTCGACAACTGCCCCGAAGAAGCTGAAGACTTCGATGGTTACCAGGACGACGATGGTTGCCCGGATGCCGACAACGACCGCGATGGTCTCTGCGATCCTTGGGTAGAAGCTAAGGGTATGCTCTCCAACTTTGCTCACATCTGTAAGGGTGTTGACCTCTGCCCGGAACAGGCAGAAACCTTGAATAGCTATAAGGATGACGACGGATGCCCGGATGAAGTTCCGCAGCCGCCGAAGAAGGTCTTTGTGCTCGAAGGTGTTAACTTCGAATCTGGTAAGGCAACCATTACTCAGGATTCCTACATCTCCCTCATGAAGGTGGTGGACATCATGGAAACCTTCACCGACGCTACTTTCGAAATTATCGGTCATACCGATAACGTTGGTAACAAGGACAAGAACATGCAGCTCTCGTCCGATCGTGCTAACTCCGTTAAGAACTTCCTCGTTGAGAAGGGCATTAACGAAAGCCGTATTGAAACTAAGGGTATGGGTGACACAAAGCCCGTTGCCTCTAACAAAACCGCCGAAGGCCGTGCCCAGAACCGTCGTATCGAGTTCATCCGCACGGATATCAAGTAAAGGAGTAGGTGATGCGTTCTAATTTTGTTAAGACTGCAGTCCTCGGCCTTTCGGTCGCTAGCACTTCTTTGTTTGCAGACGCCCAGTATTCTCCGCATAAGTATCAGCAGAACGACTGGTTTGCAGAATTCGGTGGCAACACCGCTATGTACGTTAACCCGGCAGGAATCGCCGAAACTGATCAGCTTGAATTGAGCGCTGCTTTCTTCAGCTCCATCAGTGGTGAAGCTAGCCAGGAATACATCAGCTTGACTTTCCCCATGGACTACAAGCACACCTTGGGCTTGTCCTTCTTCGAAAACGGTGCTTCCATTGATGGCGGCAAGTCCTACGGTGAATACTCCTGGTTGCTTGGCTATGCCTACAATTTGATGCAGTGCATCTCTTTGGGTATTGACCTTTCTGTCCTTTACATCAACCAGTTCGATGATGTGAAGCAGTTGACTTTCGGTGCTGACGTGGGTGTCAGCTGGAATCCGCTTGCCTCCTCCAAGTATGGTTACTTGTTGGTTGGTGTAGCATTCCAGAACGCTCTGCAGCCGGCTATCAGCACTGCTGACGCCGACAACGCAAGCACTGTGGTGCTCTTTACCGATGAAGACGCTTACAAGATTCCGTCTAACCTGAACTTCTCCTTCTTCTATCGCGGCCTCAACCGCTCTCTCGAAGCTAAGGCAGAAATTTCTCTCATCGATGTTCTTCACGAAGATGAAGAAGGTGGTGAAGGTCTGAATCCTGAAATGAGCTTCACCTTGACCTACTTCCTGTCCCCGCACCTTGGTGTTCGCCTCCGCTTCACAAAGGAAGGCTACCCGGTTGCTGGCGCCACTGTTAACGTTAAGGATGTTAGCATCTTCCGTTACCTGGCTCTTGACCTGGAAATGTCTCACGATGACCTCTACGCCAAGAAGAACCGTGGCTTCATCTGGGCTGTGAAGATTACTTCTCGCTTCGGTGATACCCGCGAAGAAAAGATTGGTGAAGAACGTTATCGCCGTTTGAAGATCGAACCTGAAAACGACTACCGTGCTGCAATGCGTCTCTACTTGAACCGTCAGTTCCTCGAAGCTGCCTATGCTTTCGGTAAGGTTCAGACCAAGTACCCCGCATTCCACCTTGTTGACCAGGCTGCTTTCTATAAGGCAAAGTCTTTCGAAAACCTCCGTATGCACAAGGCTGCAAAGTCCGTGTACGAAGACGCAATCAAGCGCTATCCGCAGAGTGACCAGCGTGCTAAGTATCACTTCCAGTTGATGAACATCGACTATAAGGAAGGTAAGTATACCGAAGCTATGGCTAAGTATCAGGGCATTGCTCAGAAGTTTGGCGAAAGCGACGTTAAGGCTGACGCAGACTACGTTGCTGGTCAGATCAAGTTCGAACAGGGCCTCTATCAGGAATCTGTAGACCTGCTTGCAGCTATCCTTCCGGGTAACGCAAACTACTTCTACGCTCGCTATACCATGGGTATTGCTTACAGCCGCCTTGGTAAGTGGGACGAAGCTGAAAACTGCTTCCGTGATATTACCGAACAGCCGGTTTCCAACCAGTCTGAACGTGACTTGCAGGATGCTGCTCGTGTTAAGCTCGGCCATATCTTCTTCTCTGGCGAAAAGGCCGACATCGGTGCTGCCGCTCAGATGTATGGCCAGGTCCAGCCCGGTTCTCCGGTTTACGACGAAGCTATGCTGGGTATCGCATGGTCCTTCCTGAAGGTTAACAAGCCCGATGAAGCTATGAAGCCTGCTCAGTGGATTATCAAGAATCTTCCGGAATCCTTCCTGGTTTCCGAAGCTTACCTGGTGACCGGTTACTGCTACTTTATGAAGAAGGATTACAATGGCGCTGTTAAGGCTCTTGAACAGGCTGAAAAGCGTACCGAACAGCCGGTTGTCTCTGTTGCTGCTCGTGATAGTGCTCGTCAGGCATACGATTCTATGCAGGATGAATTTGACTCTGTTCAGGTCAAGGCTCTTGATCTCGCTCGCCAGCTCCCCACTCCTCGTGTGGAAAGCAAGCGTGAAGCTTTGAAGCCTTCCTTCGATAAGGCTAACGCTGCAATCGAAGATTATGCCGCCTTTAACCAGAAGGCTATCCAGAGTGACCGATTCGAATCTAACCGTAAGCGCATCTTGGATGACGCAGGCTTTACCTTGGCAACGGTTAAGACCAAGATGGGTCAGGGTGCTGGTAGCTCCGAAGCCGCTCAGGAACTTGAAAACCTGGATGACGACTTGGGCGACATGGACCTCGAATAACAGATTAGATGAATTTGACCTGGGACCTTTTTGGTCCTAGGTCTTCCCCTTTTTTTAGAATACACAGGTGGAAAGAGAACGATGAAAAAATTTTTGCTTGTTGGTGCAATCGTCTGCTCGCTGATTGGTAATGCATTCGCAGCATCAGACCCTTGTAAAGACAAAGTGGCCGAAGCAAAGAAGCTGGCTGCAAAGTGTAAGGCAATGCCTAAGGGTTCTGAAAAGACCCAGTGCGCAAACTCCTATAAAGTTTTGAAGAACCAGGCCGAACAGGCTTGCCGTTCTGGTGGCCTCGACGAAAATGGTATGCGTCAGGCTATCGCCCAGTGGGAAAAACAGGTTAACAACTGTAAGGGTAAGCAGAACGCTCGCTGCGCTTCCGCTCTCCAGCAGTTGGGTCACTACCAGTTCCAGCTGGAAGAAAAGCAGTTCTTGGACAAGAACGCTCAGTACGAAGAAGATGTAGCATGGTGCGCCGACCGTGATAACAAGCCGGCAAAGTGTGCCAACATTGATCAGCTCCCGAAGGCCGATCATCAGAAGTCCTTGGGCTACTTCCTCGAATACATCGATAAGTATCCGAAGGAATCCAAGACTCCTACCGTGATTTACCAGGCTGCAGCAGTGCAGGAAGCTTCTGGTGAAGACGAAAAGGCTTACAAGCTCCGTAAGCGCCTCGTTGAAAACTTCCCGGATAACGGCCTCGTTCCGAAGGCTTGGCTCCGTATTGCTGAATACCACTTCATGAACCGCAAGTTCCGCGATGCTATTGGCGCCTATAAGAAGGTGACTGGCTTCGAAACCTTGACCGGTAAGGAAGC
Source organism: Fibrobacter sp. (assembly GCA_024398965.1). NCBI lineage: Bacteria > Pseudomonadati > Fibrobacterota > Fibrobacteria > Fibrobacterales > Fibrobacteraceae > Fibrobacter > Fibrobacter sp. The sequence continues at coordinate 8,423 of JAKSIF010000064.1, forward strand.
TGCCTTGGCAATGTACCACTTGGCTGAATCCTACTATAACATTGCAGAATACGAAACTGCAGCTGTTAAGTACTACGAATATATCATTGGTGCTGATAAGGGTAAATATCCTGCTGACTTGCGCGCAGAAGCTATGGACTTCATGGCTGCATCCTTCTCTGACTTGGAAGGTGGTGGCGTCCAGGAAGCAGAAGCCTTCTTGAAGGATAAGAAGGTTCCGTTTAAGGATTCCGTCTACTACCGTATCGGTATGAAGAACAAGGACCATGACCGTAACGAAGAAGCTGTCCAGTCCTTCAAGCGTTTGATGTCCATCAACCCGGACTACATCGATGCTCCTCTTGCTGATATCGCTATGATCGAAATTTTGATCATCCAGCAGAAGTTTGAAGAAGCTCAGCAGCATCGTTACACTGTTGTTAAGCGCTATGACCGCAACTCTTCTTGGTACAAGAAGAATCAGAAGTATCCGGAATCTGTGAAGAATGCTGAAACCGCCATCCGTGGCGCTATGCTCGACATTCCGCAGTACCATCACGCTCGCGCAGCTAAGCTCACTAAGGAAGGTGACTTGGAAGCCGGTAAGAAGCAGTATGCAGAAGCTATCAAGGCTTACGAAGCATTCCTGAAGCGCTATGCTAAGGAACCCACCTGGGATGAATACAAGGTTCATATCAACTTGGCTCTCGTCTACCAGGAAATGTCTCAGTATGCTAACGCTGCCAAGATGTTCAACTGGATCGTTGACACCGATACCACCCGTTACGGTCGTCGTCCCATGGGCTCTGAAGCTCTCCTGAAGAAGGAAGAAGCTGCCTATAACGCCGTTCTCGTCATGGACCAGGGTCGTGAAGCTGCCAAGAAGAACAAGTATGGCGACGACGCTGTCAAGGCATACAAGTCCGAAGAAACTAAGGCTTACTTCGCACAGGTTGACAAGTACATGGCCAAGTTCGGTCAGAACAAGGAAGCCGCAGAACTTGCTTACAACGCTGCCATCGTTCATTACGATGCTAAGCAGTACAAGACTGCTGTAACCGTTCTTCGCAACCTTAAGCAGAAGTTCCCCAACCATCAGTACATTTTGCTCATCAGCCGTATGTTGGCTCAGTCCCTCCTGGAATCCAGCCAGCTTGACGAATCCCTCTCCGAATTTGAATGGCTCTTCGTTCAGTACACCAAGGTCAAGGAAACCAGAAATGATTCCATGGCTAAGGAAATCGAAAAGTCCATTGCATACGTTTTGTTCATGATGGCAGAAAAGTCCGTGAAGGACGGCCAGTATGAAAAGGGTGCTGGTGCATACCTCGCTCTCGTGAAGCGCTACCCGCTCATCGACATTGCTGACAAGGCTGTGTTCGAAGCTGCAGTTGCTTACGAAAGTGCAAAGCAGTTCACCAAGGCTGCTGAAACCTTCATGATTTTGCCCAAGCAGTATGCTTCTTCTCCGCTCACCATCAAGGGCATTGTTCGTGCCGGTGATGCATACAAGAAGGACGCTGCAACCAAGCCCAACGATCAGAAGTTCAAGGAAACTCGCTATCGCGAAGCTGCCCAGACTTACTTGTTCATCACCAACAACTTCCCGAAGGATTCCATGGCATTCATGGCAATCGGTTCTGCAGCTCAGGTCTATGACACCATCGCTGATAAGAAGTCCGCTGCTATGACCTACGAAATCGCTTACAAGCGTTACCCGAAGGATGAACGTACTCCTGGCTACCTCTATAGCGCATGCTTGAGCTACGACGAAGCCAAGATGGTTGATGAAGCTATCCGTTGTAACAAGGACCTCGTCCGTGATTATCCGAAGAGCTCTTACGCACTGGATGCAGCATTCTCTATCCCCATGGCTTATGCTAACGCTAAGAAGTGGGATCTTGCTGCTCAGGAATATCACACCTTCATCAAGATGTACAACGAAGACAAGGAAAAGCTGATTGCAGCTTACATCGGTGCCGCTCGTGCCTACATGGAACTGAAGGAAGAAGACAAGGCTGTTGCTGACTACGATGCAACCCTCAAGAACTACGATAAGTACGGTCTTCAGATCAAGAATGCCGACCCGGCTGTTCCTGCTGAAGCAGCTTACTACCTCGGTGAACATGAATACAAGAAGATGGAACCCATCGTTATCAAGGGTAAGGACAAGGAAAAGGCTAAGGTCATCAAGCAGTTGGTTGACATTCTGCAGAAGGCCATGGGTCACTACTCTAAGTCTGCAACTTACGCTTCTGAACGTTGGACCTTCCGTGCAACCAACCGCATGGGTATGCTCTTCGTGACCATGGCTGCTAAGATCCGCGAACAGGAACTGAACGGCAAGAAGGAAGACGAACGCTTTGCTGAACGTATCGGTATTGTGCAGCAGCTTCCCAGCTACTACGAACAGGCTCGTCCGATCTTCCAGAAGAACATCGATCTTGCTCGCGACCAGGGCTTCTACAACCAGGACGTGATCGAAGCTGAAGAAGGCTACATCGAAATGTTCTATCAGGGTTGCGCAGTGTTCGTTGAAGTTGCTGATGCATTCGCTAACTCTCCGCTGCCGGACTCTGCTGCTATCGTGAAGGAATACGTTGAATACGAAGGTATGGCTAAGGAAGACGCTGTTGAAGCCGTCCACGAAGACCTCGAAGCCTACCGTGAAGAATTGAACAACCGTTCCGAAGGTGCAAAGCAGCTCGCTGTTCCGCAGTGCGCTACCGGTATTAAGGCTTCTGCCCACTATGGTATTGACAACCAGTGGACCGCCAAGCTGTTCGAACTCCTCAAGAGCCTCGACGAAAACGAAGAGACCTTGAACACCAAGATTGAAAAGTTTGACCCGTCTACCTTGTTCTCCGACCCGGCATACTTCAAGATGAAGGCTCGTCTCGAACAGATTGCTAAGTCTGAAGTCATGACTCCGGAAGAACAGTTGGCAACCTACCGCGACATTATCAAGGAAGCTAAGGCTGAAAACGAAAAGTTGAAGGCTGAACTTGCCTCCCTGAAGAAGCAGCTCGCTCCGACCGCCGCTCCTGCAGCATCTGCAGCTGACGACGAAGGCGACGCTTACTAGCGGTAAAAACAATTTTACGGGGGACCTTGTTCATAGGGTTCCCCTATTCTTTTAGGCAAAAAAAGGAGATTTTGACGTTCGTAAAACTAATTTTACTAATGGCGGACTCCTATATTTGCCCAAAAAATTTAAATATGAACGAAGATATTCAAAATTAACCAAAAAAACACTCAATAAAGGAGTACTCTAATGTCTAAAATGCTTCAATCCTTCAGCCCCGAATCCGATGGTTGGCAGTTCATGTGGATCATCTTGGTCGTCTTCCTGATCGGCCTTGG
>JAKSIF010000065.1 GCA_024398965.1 Fibrobacter sp.
TCAGTGGGATTTTTTGACGGTCATTTTATGGTTACTGTTTTCTGAATCTGCCGGGTGTCACCCCATATTTTTTCTTAAAAGAACGTTGGAAATATGACAGATTCTCAAAACCACATGCAGTAGCAATGTCCAGAATATTTGTGTCGGCTACGAGAAGCATCCGTGCGGCAATCTCCAGACGAAAATCATTGAGATAAGAAATGAACCCCGTCCCCATGCTTTCCTTGAAAAACTTCATAAAATAGGATTTGCTGTAAAAGCAAACGCTTGCCATATCCTCTATGGTGATCAGTTCGGCATAATGTGTCTCAACATAGGAAAGTATCGTTTTGAGCTTCTCCAGCTGTTTTCGGGGCGGTCTGCTTTCAGAGGCACTGCACTGTGCATGCAGATGATGGAACAGCAGATACAGATGCCCCTTGACCGCAAGCTGGTATCCTGCAGGTCTTGCATCGCAGAGCTGGTCGATCCGGTCAATTTCTTCTGCAATTTCATGGTATCCTCTATCACCCTGTCGGATCACGGACGGAGCGCCGACAGCCGCAGAAAGCATCGGCGTCAAAAAGCTCTCCCAGCAAAGATCGCATCCGCCGGAACGCAGGAGAGATGGCTTGAACAGGATATTTTCATATTCCATCAGATGATTTCCCAGCTGCTGGATGGAGTGCAACTGTCCGGACATAACGAAAACAATATCACCCATTTGTACCTCATATTCAATAAGATCAACAGAAATGATTCCCATCCCTTTCTTGATGACAATGATCTCCACTTCCTCATGCCAATGCATATTCACCGCAGAAAAATCCAACGGAATGGAACACAGATAGGTATTGTAGGGAAATTCCGGAGAAGTGTGGCTTTTGTCTTCATGATAGATTTCATAATTTGTAAGGTTCAAAAATATCATTCCTTTGCAAAAAGATAGTATTGTGCAAAAAAGAAGCCGTATGCTGCAAGATAAAATCTCAAAAAGATGGTACAATAGTATCATACTAGTGATACATAATCCATATAAAGGAGAGAATGATATGAATCTAAATGAAGTACTGCTTGCAGCTTACGGCAAATCCATCAGCGAATGTAGCAATGCAGAAATTTACGCTGCCCTGCTGAAAGAAACCGATGCGATGGCATCGCAGAAATGCCATCCCTCCGGCAAAAAGAAGCTCTATTACATTTCCGCAGAATTCCTGATCGGAAAGCTTCTTTCCAACAACCTCATCAACCTCGGCATCTACGAGGATGTGAAAGCGCAGCTCGCTGCTGCCGGAAAGGAGCTCTGCGACATCGAGGAAAGCGAACACGAACCCTCCCTAGGCAACGGCGGTCTTGGGAGACTTGCGGCTTGCTTCCTCGATTCCATCGCAACCCTCGGACTGCATGGTGACGGCATCGGGCTGAATTACCACTTTGGACTGTTCCGGCAGGTCTTTGCGGAGAATGCACAGACAACCATTCCCGATCCGTGGCTGGATGATCACAGCTGGCTGCACCGCACGGATATCACCTATCCCGTGAAATTCCGTGATTTGGAAGTCACCGCACGGCTTTACGAAATCCATGTCACGGGCTATGGCAGTGTGACCAATAAGCTGCGTCTCTTCGATATCGAGAGCGTGGATGAATCTGTCGTAAGGGACGGCATCGACTTTGATAAATCCGAAATCGCAAAAAATCTCACACTGTTTCTCTACCCCGATGACAGCGATGAAGCCGGCAGACTCCTGCGCATCTACCAACAGTATTTCATGGTATCCGCAGGTGCACAGCTGATTCTGGACGAATGTACCGCACGGGGTTGCAATCTTTATGATCTGCCGGATTATGCGGTGATCCAGATCAATGATACCCACCCGACCATGGTCATTCCGGAACTCATCCGTCTGCTCATGGAAAGGGGCATCGCGATGGATGACGCCATCTCCATCGTCAGCCGCACCTGTGCTTACACAAACCACACAATTCTGGCAGAGGCACTCGAAAAGTGGAAGATCTCCCAGCTCAATCAGGTTGTCCCGCAGCTCATGTCCATCATCGAAGTACTTGATAACAAAATTCGCCGGAAATACGATGATCCGTCCGTATATATCATCGATAAGGAAGAGCGTGCGCATATGGCGCACATCGACATCCATTACGGCTTCAGCGTCAATGGTGTGGCATCCCTGCACACGGAGATCCTGAAGAATGAGGAGCTACAGCATTTCTACAAGCTCTACCCCGAGAAATTTAATAACAAGACCAACGGCATCACGTTCCGCAGATGGCTGATGCACAGCAATCCGGAGCTGTCTGCACTCATCACGAAGCTGATCGGAGATGGCTGGAAACAGAATGCGGAGGAACTGAAAAAACTGCTCGCATTCCGTCAGGATGAAGCGGTACTGAATCAGCTGCTTGCTGTCAAGCATGAGAAAAAGAACCAGCTCGCGGCGTATCTTTTCAAGACACAGGGCATTTCCCTCAATGCAGATTCCATCTTCGATATTCAGGTAAAGCGACTGCATGAATACAAACGCCAGCAGCTCAATGCACTGTATGTCATCTGCAAATATCTGGAAATCAAGTCCGGCAAGACACCAAATACACCAGTTACTGTCCTTTTCGGTGCAAAAGCAGCGCCGGCATATACCATCGCACAGGACATCATCCATCTGATTCTGTGCCTGCAGGAACTGATTGGAAACGATCCCGAAGTCAATCCGTATCTGCGTGTTGTCATGGTCGAAAACTACAACGTAACTCTGGCGGAAAAGCTGATTCCGGCATGTGACATTTCGGAACAGATCTCTCTTGCTTCCAAGGAAGCGAGCGGCACTGGCAATATGAAATTCATGCTGAACGGTGCAGTGACCCTCGGCACGGAGGATGGTGCAAATGTGGAGATCCATGCACTTGTGGGGGATGAGAATGTCTATATCTTCGGCGATGACAGTGATACTGTCGTGGAACGCTACAAGAACGGCAGCTACAATGCAAAGCAGTACTGCGCCGAAAATTCGACCCTCAAAAAAGCAGTGGATTTCATCATAGGTGAAGCACTTTCGGAAATCGGTGACAAGGTGCGTCTGGAGCGATTGTTCAAGGAACTGACCACAAAGGACTGGTTCATGACATTCCCCGATTTTGAGCGCTATGTGACTGCGAGAGAATCCGCCTATACGGACTATGAAAACCGCTTGGCATGGGCAGAAAAGATGCTCGTCAACATCGCACAGGCAGGGTACTTCTCCTCTGACCGGACGATTGCGGAATATAACAGGGACATCTGGAAACTGTAAAAGAAAGGCTGTATGGAGAGAAACCTCCGTACAGCCGCTTATTTATCTGTTTATGCAGCTATTGCGTTCCACCAGTTTATGCGGAACGATGATCTTCGTGGCGAGAAGATTGGGATTTTCAATGTGATTGATCACTTGTGATGCCGCTTCGATGCCAAGCTGCACGGAATTGATGTCGATCGAAGTCAGCGATGGTGATGTGATACGGGCAAAAAGGGAATTGTTGAAGGAAATGATTGACAAATCTTCCGGTATTCGGATGCCCATTTCAATGCAGACCCTTTCGAGTGCAACGGCAAACAGATCATCACTGACAAGGATCGCTGTGGGGCGATCTTCTTTCTGGAAAAGTGCCTGTACCGATGCGAGATTCTCTTCCGGAATGAACGGCAGTTCCACAATGTTCTCCGGATTAACGGCAATGCCGCTGTTCAGGAGTGCAAGCTGATAGCCTGTTCTGCGGTCAGAAGAAAACATCAGATTCCCGTCACTGCCAAGATATGCAATATTGGTATGCCCCTTTGCAAGCAGATATTCCGCAGCTTCCTGTCCTGCAAGCACATTATCATTGTCCACATAGACCGTCTGATTCGCAAAACGATGCGCCTTGCCAATGACAACATACAGAAGCCCCTCGCTGTATAGATAGTCAATAATCGGGTCATCCTGTTTGGAGTAGGTGACAATATAGCCGTCGACCTGTCCGCTTTTAGCGATGTTCGTCAGTGCAAGCAGGATTTCGTCCTCATCCTGTCCGGTAATGACAGTATTGATGTAGCCATGCTGATTACTGAACTGACTGATGCCACGTATCACCTCAAGGTGAAAGGGATTTTCAAACGATTCCTTCGGCGATGGTGGCAGAATGATACCGATGGTGCGTCTGACCGCTTCCGGTTCGGCTGAGTGTGTAGACGGCTCATAGCCGAGCTGTTCCATTGCCTTGCGGACTTTTTCCTTGGTTTCACGGCTGATGGACGGATGGTTCTTGCAGACTCTTGATGCAGTGGATGGAGATACCCCCGCAAGTGCTGCAACATCTTTTAATGTAACGGACATACAATTCCCTACTTTCTTATTTGAACGTTATACTTATTATAAGGCATTTTCATAAAAATGTCAATGGAATTGCAGAATTTTTCGCAAAATTTCATGCAATGCAAATCACGATTGAAGTGCATTCTAACATGGTTGAAATGCATTAAAATCGAACTTGCAATTTGTGAGAATCATTGAATTTTTTCAAACGCTGAGAAAAAGTTCTGAAAACTATTGCACGATTTGCAGAAATGTGTTATTATTATTGCATAAATTGAATGCAAAATCGCACAGTGCAATCGTGCAATTGCAAAACAAAAAGGAGGATATGATTATGAGCAAGCTTTTGAAGATTCATTCGCCGCTGAACGGAACGGCGGTCACACTGGACAGCGTACCGGATCCGGTATTTTCAGAAAGAGTACTGGGTGACGGCTGTGCAGTGATCCCGACGGACGGGAAGATCTATAGCCCTGTGGACGGCGAAATTTCTTCTATTGCGGAAACCAATCACGCCTATGGCTTCAGCTCGGACGATGGGCTGGAGATTCTTGTGCATTTCGGTCTGGAAACCGTAGCACTGAAAGGTGAGGGCTTCAAGCCCCTGGTTGCAGTTGGCGACAAGGTGAAAAAGGGCGATCTTGTCGCAGAGGTGGATATTGCATTGTTAAAGGAAAAGGGGATTAACCTCATCACGCCCGTGCTGGTCTGTGACGGTGCAGATGATCTGGCAATGCATGTCACAAGTGGTACTGTGAAAGTTGGCGATTTACTGCTTTCATTCGAGGAAGCTGCGGAAGAAACAAAGCAGCCGGAAGTAGCAGCAAGCGAACCGGAAAAGCCTGCGCCGAAGCAGAAAAAAGGCTTTAACTTTGATTTCCTCCAGAAGCTTGGTAAGGTGCTGATGACAGTAATTGCTGTAATGCCGGCAGCAGGTCTCATGATCAGCCTCGGTAAACTCGTAGGTATGGCGGGTGCGGATATTAACGCTGTAGCAACCATTGGAAGCGTTATGGAAAACATCGGTTGGGCCGTAATCAACAATCTGCACATCCTTTTTGCGGCGGCAATCGGCGGTTCATGGGCAAAGGAAAAAGCAGGCGGTGCATTTGCAGCGATTATTGCATTCATCCTGATCAATAATATCACCGGCGTCATTTTTGGCGTGACGAACGACATGCTTTCCGACCCGAACGCGGTGGTGCATTCCCTGTTCGGACAAGAAATGCTGGTAGAGAATTACTTTACATCCGTCCTTGGTGCACCGGCACTTAATATGGGTGTGTTCATCGGCATTATTTCGGGCTTCGTGGGCGGCACGGTATACAATAAATTCTATAATTTCCGCAAGCTCCCCGATGCACTTTCTTTCTTCAACGGCAAGCGTTTTGTGCCGCTGATGGTCATTGTCTGGTCGGCGATCATCTCTCTGGGACTGGCTGTGATCTGGCCGCTCATTCAGTCCGGCATCAATGCATTCGGCATCTGGATTGCTAATTCTTCGGACACTTCTCCCGTTCTTGCTCCGTTCATCTACGGTACACTGGAACGTCTGCTGCTGCCGTTCGGTCTGCACCACATGCTGACCATCCCGATGAACTATACTTCTTTCGGCGGTACATATGAAATCCTTACAGGCGTCAGTGCGGGTTCAGAGGTATTCGGACAAGATCCGCTTTGGCTGGCATGGGTAACAGACCTCATTAATCTCAAGGATGCTGGCGATATGGCAGGCTATCAGGCACTTCTGGAGGGAGTGACCCCCGCACGCTTCAAGGTCGGTCAGATGATCGGCGCAACCGGTCTCCTGCTGGGTATTGCACTTGCCATGTACCGCAGAACTGATGCGGATAAGAGAAAAAATTACCGTTCCATGTTCATTTCCACTGCACTGGCAGTATTCCTTACAGGCGTGACAGAACCGATTGAATTCATGTTCATGTTCTGCGCACTGCCGCTGTATATCGTTTATGCCATCCTGCAGGGCTGTGCATTTGCACTCTCTGGCATCATTGATCTGCGACTGCATTCCTTTGGCAATCTGGAATTCCTGACCCGTGTGCCGATGTCCGTCAAGGCAGGTTTGACGGGAGATATCATCAACTTCCTGATTGCGGTTGTGGTATTCTTTGCAATCGGTTATTTTGTGGCATATTTCATGATCGGGAGATTCAAGTTTGCCACCCCCGGACGGATGGGCAACTATACTGCAGAGGGTGCGGAGAAAGCCGCATCCGGCGAGAAGAAGACATCTTCCGATGGTCAGCCCGAACGCATCATCGCACTGTTGGGTGGCAGGGAAAACATCGAGCTGGTCGATGCCTGTATGACAAGACTCCGTGTAACGGTCAAAAATCCCGATCTTGTGGCTGATAAGGATGCATGGAAGACGGAAGGTGCCCTTGGTCTTGTGAAGAAGGAAACCGGCATTCAGGCGATCTATGGCCCGAAGGCAGATGTCCTCAAATCCGATATCAACGATATTCTGTAAGGTGGATTATGAAACTTCTGACACTCAATACCCACAGTCTTGTGGAGGAACATTATTCTGAAAAGCTGGAAGCATTCGTGCAGGCAGCAGCGGAGGAACTGCCCGATGTGATTGCATTGCAGGAAGTGAACCAGACCATCGCAGAAATGCCCGTCAAATCTGCGCAGGGGTACATCCCCTGTACGCAGGGCATTACCATCCGACAGGACAATCATGTCCGCAGCGTTGCAGAGCTTCTGGAAAAGTGCGGCATTCGCTATTTCTGGACATGGCTGCCGCTGAAAAAGGGCTATGACAAATACGATGAGGGCATTGCCCTCATGAGCCGCAGTCCCATCCTCGAAACAAAAATCGTGCAGACAAGTGAGATCGACGATTACAACAACTGGAAAACCCGCAAAATTCTCGGCATCCGTACAGAAGCCACACCGGAGAAATGGTTCTTCAGCGTGCATTACGGCTGGTGGGATGATCCGGAGGAACCCTTTAAGGGGCAGTGGCAGAGGACGCAGGCGGCATTGGAACAGTACCGGCATATCTGGCTGATGGGCGATTTCAACAGTCCTGCTGAGGTGCGTGGCGAGGGATACGACATGATTCGCCAAGCTGGATGGCATGACAGCTATCTGCTTGCAAAGGAAAAGGACTGCGGCATCACCGTCGGGCATATCATTGATGGCTGGAAGAACAAAATCACCGATACGGACGGTATGCGCATTGATCAGATCTGGTGCCGCCATATGCCGGAGATCCTCTCCTCTAAAGTCATCTTCAACGAAACGAACCGAAGCATTGTATCCGATCATTATGGCGTGATTATAAACTATGAAAGGAGTGAGGGATGATGGAACGAAGTGCAGGCATCCTGCTGCCGATCTTTTCCCTGCCGTCAAAATACGGCATCGGATGTTTTGACAAGGCGGCATACGCATTTGTGGATTTTCTCAAAGATGCAGGACAGTCTTATTGGCAGATCCTGCCACTTGGACCGACCAGCTACGGAGATTCCCCATACCAGAGTTTCTCGACCTTTGCAGGAAATCCCTATTTCATCAGCCTCGATGCATTGTGCGAAGAGCATCTGCTCACACAGGAAGAATGCAAAGCGGCGGCACTGCCCGATACGGACAGCATTGATTACAGCGGACTCTATGAAACACGCTACGCAATCCTGCGAAAGGCATATCGCCGGACGGAAAATGACAATGCGTTTCTGGAATTTGCTGCATCACAGCCGTGGCTGAAGGACTACGCAGTGTTCATGGCACTGAAAGATCATTTCGGCGGTGTATCGTGGGAGCATTGGGACGAGGACATTCGCCTGCGAAAAAAGGATGCACTGAAGCAATGGAGTGAAAGACTTGCGGAGGAAATTGGTTTCTACCAATTCTTGCAATACCAGTTCTTCCGTCAGTGGAACAAGCTGAAAGCCTATGCGAATGCAAACGGCATCCGGATCATCGGGGATATTCCGATCTACGTCGCCTTTGACAGTGCAGATGCGTGGGCAAATCCCAATCTCTTCCGGCTTGATGAAACAGGACTCCCGAAAGCCGTGGCAGGCTGTCCGCCCGATGGGTTTGCAGCAGATGGACAGCTCTGGGGCAATCCGCTGTATGACTGGGATTATCACAAGAAAACTGGCTTCAGATGGTGGATCGAACGTCTAAGTCAATGCTTTGCGATGTATGATGTGGTCAGAATCGACCATTTCCGTGGCTTTGATGAATACTATGCGATTCCCTACGGCGATAAAACGGCAAAGAACGGACACTGGGAACAAGGTCCGAGCATGGATCTGTTCCGTTCAGTGGAAGCGGCACTCGGAAAGCGTGAGGTCATTGCGGAGGATCTCGGGTTTATGACGGACAGTGTACGTCAGCTTGTAAAGGACAGCGGTTTTCCGAATATGAAGGTACTGGAATTTGCCTTTGACAGCCGTGATACCGGCAGCCGGAATGACTATCTTCCGCATAATTACGATGACAACTGCGTTGCCTATACCGGAACGCACGACAACCAGACCATTGCTGCATGGTTTCAGACGATCACCGAGGAAGAACGCAGCATGGCAAGAGAATATCTCTGCGATGCGTATACACCGGAGGAGAAGCTGCACAGGGTCTTCATCAGCCTGATCCTGCGAAGCCGTGCAAAGCTGTGCATCATTCCCATGCAGGACTGGCTGGGACTGGACGACAGAAGCCGCATCAATGTTCCCTCAACAGTGGGAACGAACTGGAAATGGCGGCTGCTTCCGACGGATCTGCCGGATACGCTGCAAGAGGAGATCCGCAAAGCAACACAGATCTATGGAAGAATGCAGTAAGACTTGCATTCTTCCGGCAGGCTGTGATATAATAAAATTACCAAATTTGTGAAAAAGGAGAATCATTATGAGAACATTTACTTACACCATTAAGGACGAACTGGGCATCCACGCAAGACCGGCAGGCATGCTGGCAAAGACCGCCAAGGCATTCGACAGCGAGATCACAATTACCAAGGGGGAAAAGACAGTAGGTGCCACAAAGCTCATGGCACTTATGGGGCTGGGCGTAAAATGCGGTGATACTATCACTGTCACAGCAAACGGAGGCAATGAAGACGCTGCACTGGAAGAGATGAAAAGCTTCCTCGAAGCAAATCTGTAATCTGACATTTCAGGGACATAGGAGATATTGCAATGAATATCTGGCATGACATTGACGAAGATCGTATTTATCCCACAGATTTTGTTTCAATCATTGAAATTTCCAAGGGCAGCAACATGAAATATGAGCTGGACAAGAAAACAGGAATGCTGTCACTGGACAGAGTCCTCTTCACAGCAACGTATTATCCCATGAATTACGGCTTTATCCCGCGCACTTACGGCGACGACAATGATCCGCTGGATGTTCTACTCCTCTGCTCCCAGCCGATACAGCCGCTGACACTTGTAAGAAGCTATCCTATCGGCGTTATGTATATGGAGGACGGGGGAATGGGCGATGAGAAGATCATTGCCATTCCCTATGGAGATCCGACATACATGGCATATACCGATGTGAAAGAGCTTCCAAAGCATATTTTTGAAGAGCTGAAGCACTTCTTCTCCGTTTACAAGCAGCTGGAAAGCAAGAAAACTGACGTTAAAGAAATAGGCGGTCCGATTGACGCTATTGCCGTAATTGAAAAGGCAATGGAAAATTATAAGAATAAATTCTGCAAAGACAGGGGATGAGATTTATGGTAAAATACCAGGGAAAAGGCGTTTACGGCGCAATTGCTGTCGGAAGCATTTCGGTTTTTAAACGGCAGGACGTTCAGGTCAAGCGCGTAAAGATCGACGACACTGACGCGGAGCTTGCACGCCTTGAAGCGGCTAAGGAAAAAGCAACAGCACAGCTTCAGGAGATCTACGAAAAGGCACTGCGTGAGGTCGGCGAAGCGAATGCGGCGATCTTTGAAATCCACATGATGATGGTGGAGGATGAGGACTATAACAACGCTATCATAGAAATGATCACAGCCCAGAATGTTAATGCGGAATATGCCGTTGCGATCACAGGGGATAATTTTGCGGAGATGTTCGCGGCAATGGACGATGCCTATATGCAGGCAAGATCCGCCGATGTACGGGATATTTCCAACCGTATCATAGGCTGCCTAACAAATGAAGAAAGCACGGAAGCACAGTCGGATGAACCGGTAATCATCTGTGCGGATGATTTAGCTCCCAGTGAAACGGTCACGCTTGACAAGGACAGGGTGCTGGCATTTGTGACGGCACATGGTTCTTCCAATTCGCACACAGCGATCCTCGCAAGAAACATGAATATCCCTGCCATCGTCGGCGTGGGAGAGGCATTCCTCTCCGAGATCAGGGACGGCGACCCTGCCGTGGTGAATGGCTTTACCGGTGAATTCATCCTGCATCCCGATGCGGAAACCATTGCCGCAGCGCAGCAGAAACGTGCGGAGGATCTTGAGAAAAAGGAACTGCTCCAGAAGCTCAAGGGCAAGGAAAACATGACGCTTGACGGCAGAAAGATCAACATCTACGCGAATATCGGCAGTGCGGACAACATCGGTGCGGTGCTGCTGAATGATGCAGGCGGCATCGGCCTGTTCCGAAGTGAATTCCTCTATCTGGAAAATACGGACTATCCCTCCGAGGAGGAGCAGTTCCGGATCTATAAGCGGGTACTGGAAAGCATGGCCGGCAAGAAGGTCATCATCCGCACGCTGGATATCGGTGCGGATAAACAGTGCGAGTATTTCCATATGCCGAAGGAGGAAAATCCCGCACTCGGCATCCGCGCGATCCGTCTTTGTCTGAATCGGCCGGAGGTGTTCCGGACGCAGCTGAGAGCATTGTTCAGAGCATCGGTGTTCGGCAATCTGGGCATCATGTTCCCGATGATTGCGAATGTATGGGAACTGGAAGAGATCCTCATCCTGTGCGATGAAGTCAAAGCAGAGCTGCGGCATGACGGCATCGAATACGCGGAGGACACGGAGCTTGGCATCATGATCGAAACGCCGGCAGCGGCGCTCATCAGCGATCGGCTCGCCCCGATGGTGGATTTCTTCAGTGTCGGCACAAATGATCTCACGCAGTACACCCTCGCCTGCGACCGGCAGAATCCGGAGATCGACCGTTTCTGTGATCCCCATCATGAAGCAGTTCTGCGCCTGATCGAAATGGCAGCGGAGAATGCACACAGGCACGGAAAATGGATCGGCATCTGTGGTGAACTTGCAGCGGATACAAGCCTCACGGAAACCTTCCTGCGCATGGGTATTGATGAACTTTCTGTATCCCCTGCTTTCGTACTGAAGCTCAGGGATG
>JAKSIF010000066.1 GCA_024398965.1 Fibrobacter sp.
CCCGTAAATTTTAACTCTAACCAGAAGGTGCTAATCATGGCAAAGCTTTCTATTGAAGATCTCGAACTCGCTGGCAAGCGCGTGTTCATCCGTGTCGACTTCAACGTTCCGCAGGACAAGGTCACTGGTGAAATCACCAACACCAAGCGTATCGAAGCTGCTCTCCCCACCATCAAGTATGCTCTTGATAAGGGTGCTTCCGTTGTTCTCGCTTCTCACCTCGGCCGCCCCAACGGTGAAGTGAACCCCAAGTTCACTCTCGCTCCGGTTGCTAAGAAGCTCGAAGAACTCATCGGCAAGCCGGTTAAGTTCCTCTCTGACTGCGTTGGTGCAGAAGTTGAAGCTGCTTGCGCCGCTGCTAAGCCGGGTGACATCATCCTCCTCGAAAACCTCCGCTTCCACATCGAAGAAGAAGGCAAGCGCAAGGTCAAGAACGCTGACGGCACCGAAGAAAAGATCAAGGCCGACAAGGAAGCTGTCAAGGCATTCCGCGCTTCTCTCACCAAGCTCGCCGACGTTTATGTCAACGACGCTTTCGGTACCGCACACCGCGCTCACTCCTCCATGGCTGGTGTTGAACTGCCGCAGCGCGCTGCCGGTTTCCTCATGAACAAGGAACTGAAGGCATTCGACCAGGTTCTCAACAACCCCCCGCGTCCGTTCCTCGCAATCCTCGGCGGTGCTAAGGTGGCTGACAAGATCCAGCTCATCAACAACCTCCTGGACAAGGCAGACAAGATCATCATCGGCGGTGGCATGGCATTCACCTTCAAGAAGGTCATGAACAACATCGAAATCGGTTCTTCTCTGTTCGACGAAGAAGGTGCAAAGCTGGTTCCGGAACTGGTTGCCAAGGCTAAGGCTGCTGGCAAGGAAATCATCCTCCCGGTTGACTACGTTGCTGCTGACAAGTTCGCTGCTGACGCTGCTACCAAGTGTGTTTCCGACGCTGAAGGTATCCCCGCTGGCTGGATGGGTCTGGACGTTGGTGCAGAATCCACCAAGCTCTTCGTTGACGCTATCAAGTCCTCCAAGACCATCGTTTGGAACGGTCCTGCAGGCGTGTTCGAATTCGAAGCATTCGAAAAGGCAACCAAGGCTATGGCTGACGCAATCGTCGAAGCTACCGCAGCTGGCGCAATCACCGTGATCGGTGGTGGCGATACCGCTACTGCAGCTAAGAAGTACGGCGCAGACAAGAAGGTCACCCACACCTCTACCGGTGGTGGCGCTTCTCTGGAACTCCTCGAAGGGAAGGAATTGCCGGGCGTCGCATTCCTTACGGACAAGTAATTTTTCTTATAAGCGGCGCATAGCTGCGTTCTCGGACTCTCGCCGTACGATTTGTACGGCTTCGGTCCTGCGGCCTTGCTCTGCTTGCAACTGAAAAAATTCCTGATTAGGATTTAAAATAGAATCTCTGCAAGGAGATTCTATTTTTTTTGGGGGAGATACTTTGCCTCTCTCGGTTCTAAGTGAATTCCTGTTTATGGAATATTAAAAGAGCCTCTCGCGACGAACGAGAGGTTCTTTTTTTGTACAAACTTTTGGTAGGCAGGTTAGGGATTAGCCCTTACTGCTGGATTGGTCTGCTCCGGGGACGGTTTCGTCGTGTTCCTCGAACTGGCTCACTTTCTTGAACCAGTAGTCTTCGCTATTGATGGAGCTCATGTTGTTGATGATGGCGTCCAGGTCTAATTCTTCGTTGTTTTGATTTTCGTTAGGCATGTCCTGAATATAAAAAGTTTTTTTAGCACATTTGGGGTTGAGGTCTATTATTACTATCTTTTGTTTTGTAATAATGAGGTTTCTATGTCTATTATCGTGGTCGACTACAACGCAGGCAACTTGACTTCTGTGATGAACGCTCTGGAACACATTGGCGCTGATGCCGTTTCCAGTCGCGATCCCGAGGTCATTGCCAAGGCAGACCGCCTGATTTTCCCGGGCGTAGGCGCTGCCGCTTCTGCCATGGAAACCTTGACTACTACGGGAATCGGCGAGGCCATCAAGACGGTGGTGAAGGCCGGCAATCCTGTGCTTGGTATTTGCATCGGCTGCCAGATTATTCTGGAAGAATCCGAGGAAGATGGCGGCGTCAAGACCTTGGGACTCATTCCCGGCAAGGCAGTTCGCTTTAAGGACGAGCCGGGACTGAAGATTCCCCACATGGGCTGGAACCAGGTGAACTTCACCCGTGAGCATCCCATTATGAAGGGCATCAAGAGCGGTAGCGACTTCTATTACGTACATTCCTACCATCCGGTGGTGCCTGCAGAATACAGCTTCGCAGAAACTACCTACGGCACCCAGACGTTCCAGGGCCTCATCGGTAAGGACAACCTGATTGCCTCCCAGTTCCATCAGGAAAAGAGCGGCGACGTGGGTCTCGCCATGCTGAAAAACTTCTGCGACTGGAAAGTCTAAACTGAAAAAAATGTTGAAAATGAAAGGCTGCGGGATGACCCGTGGCCATTTTTATATGAAAAATTAAATTTGTATCATAAAAATCTTGACTTATGATACAAATGAAGTTATATTGTAGAATACAAAGGCGGAAGTGGCCGACTAGGTTAGGAGACTTGGGTTAGGAACGATGCCACTTCCGCCTTTTTGTTTTAAACTGGATTTTTGATGAAGCCAATAACAGAATATAGAGACTATCGCTGCTACATGCAGGATTTCTATAACGAACGTAAGCGGAGCGTTTCGTTTACGTGGCGTGAATTTGCTCAACTGGCTGGATTCACTTCGCCTACTTACTTAAAGTTGGTATGCGAAGGAAAGAGCAATTTAAGCGAAGTTGGTGTTGAAAAGGTTGCCTCGGCCATGAGCTTGGGCGGCTTTGAATTGGTTTATTTCCGTTACTTGGTTCGTTTCGGCCAGGCGAAGTCTGATGACGATCGTAAGGCGGCCTTTGCTAGCATGAGTGATATAGCGAAGGCCCATAAAATTCGTGTGGTTGATAGCGATGCGTTTACGTACTTTGAATCCTGGAAAAATCCTGTGATTCGCGAATTGGTGGCTATGATGCCAGGGGCCACGCCAGAGGCGCTTGCGGAAATGTGCTGGCAGCCAGTGACTTCTGACGAAGTTCGCAAGTCTTTAGACTTCATGGTCGAAGTAGGCTTGCTAAAACAAAAATCAGAAAATGAGTATGTTCAGGTAGATAAGGCTTTGGTGTCAAACTCTGAAGCCATGCCTGTTGCTGTTCGATCAATGCATCGAGAAATGGCTGGCTATGCCCAAAAGGCTATTGATGAATTTGACGTGAATGAGAGAAACTTTACTGGTGTCACCATGGGCATTGATCGTAGTAGCTATGAACAGATTGTTCGTGAACTGGAATCCTGCCGCAGAAAGATTGTGGCCATTGCAAATTCAAGCCAAAAGCCGGATCGGGTTTATCGTGTGAACTTGCAGCTGTTTCCGTTGACGAAAGGGGAGAGGTAAAAATGAAGAACGTCTTAAAATGGCTGGGCTTACTGCCCATGTTGCTTGTTGCGGCTTGCTCCGATGACAAGAGTACTGCGGGAACTACAGAGGAAGGGAACGCCATTGCTGAAAATTTATCATCCAGCGTTCAGGAATCTTCCTCATCAATCGTTTCTGGATCCTCCTCTTCGACTACCTCGACACCCATGGTGCTTTGGAATGGTGCCGAAGGCATCTTCCAGATAAATACAGGTGTTGACAATGGTTCGGAAAAATCCGGCTATTGGTTCGCTTACTATGATAATGCTGACGGCGGGGCTTCCAATGTGGTATGGCCCGTTCCTTTGGGTAATGAATACTCGGAAGATATGCTGGATCCGGTAATCGATTACTGCGGAGGTATTTGCGGTACGGTTCGTTTGGACAATGGAAGTGCGGGTGGCGATGCCTTTGCTGGATTTGGATTCAATGTTGCTGGCGAAGATGATTATGGAGTTCCTGTTGCTGGGGATGTTACGGAATGGGACGGTATCTGCATTTCCTATACATCTGACTTTGATATCGAAGTTGAATTGAGCCTAGGCGATTCTTTGGACGCTGCGTTGAATTATGATGTGCCTTATGTTCGCTTCCCGAAATCGACTACGGATTATGTTTATTCCCGTTGTGCTACCTGGTCTGATTTTGTACAGAAAAATTCTAGTAGTATCTCTGGTGAGGAGGCTGCAACCCAATTGGTTTCCGTCCGTTTCAAGTTTGTGGGCGAAACGGGATCTGAGGGATTTGTCAATATCAGAATATTCGGTAGCTACTATGATTTAGAAGAAGAGGACTATCCTATTAATTCGATGTATAGTTCTTCATCCGTTGAAAGTCTTGTATGGCAGTCGTCTTCTTCTGTCGAATATACGATAGCGGACTTGGATACCGTTCTAAATGTCTATAATGGAGCTACAGGAATGTCCAAGATTGCATGGTATGAGGTGGACGATCCTGAGGGATTTGAATATGGCCATATGGCGTGGCCATGGGACTCCGTGTACTATTCCGATGGAGCCTGGCAGAAAGAGGTGACGAAAGCGTGTGGTGGAATGTGCGGTCTTTCGCTGTATGATATATACCTTAATTATGAATCACAGGAGGATTGCTATTCTGGAATAGGCTTTGAAGTTTCTGAAGAAATGAGGGAAAGCGGCGGTGTTTGCGTTGCACTTGGGTATTCGGGATTTGTGCATATCGTATTACGCTTGGAAGATAGTTCTGCAAGCGACGGAATAGAAAAAGCCCCGTCAATTTACGCGTACCCCAAATTTGATAAGCCTTCGGTTCATTGTTTTAAATGGGACGATTTCTATGATCATAATTATGGTTGGCCTTCCGCAACGCCTGTTGAACATACAGGAAGGGTAAAATCCGTTGAAATTTTGGTGGATCTTAGTCGACAACTCAATAGCTATTTCAACGTCTATGGAATTGGCACATACAAGGATATCACTGGCGGTGAAATTCTTGATGTTGATTGGAAGCATACGGATGAAATCATTGAGCCGTTATATTATACGGAATGCAAGGCACAGGATATTTGCGGAAACCTGTTTTGCCCGTTTCTACAGGCTGTTATTGCTCCCATGATCCACGAGTGTTACCCTCGTATTGCGGGTGTACCTGGTCATGATTTTGATGATTACGGCCAATGGTTTATTTTTGCGGATACTGCAAAATCCGCAAAAATTGATATTCTTTCTACGGATGATTTGAGAACGGAATATCTTTACGATGGATATACGCAAATTGTGGATCTAAGCGCTGTTGCGAAGTGTCATGGTTTCTGCGGATCCTACCAGATTGGTGACGAGGGCTCTGAAGTTGGTTTTGGTTTCCATGTTGGAATGGTGGACCAGCATGGTAGTGACTCCGAGGAATACGAATACTCCTATACGCCTACAGTAGTTGATGCGACAGCCCTTATTGACGGATTGTGCTTAGTGTACATGTCTGATACGGATATTGCTTTGCAACTCAATCCGAGCTCTGCTGAAGTGATTTTGCCTGCGGCACCTAATGGAAACTTGATGGACGTGAAATGGTCCGACTTCGAGAATGGCGAAGAATTGGCAAAGAAAATGATAGCCTTTAAGTTCATGTTTAGAGGAGAAAAGGGCGATACGGGTTATTTCAACATATCATCCTTGGGCAATGTGGGAACTTGCGTGGGAATTCCCGATTATAGCGAAAAGCCTAGGGCAAAGTAAGTTTATGGGTTAGGGACAAAGAGGCCTCCGTCGATTTGACGGGGGCTTCTTTGTTTAATTTGAAATCTTGACGATTGCAAAATGTGGAGTCTTTTTAGGGTAGTTCGCCGCCGATGAGTTCCATCTGCTTTTTATAGATGTCCTTACATGCGTTTTCGCCCAGGTCAAGGAGCGTATTGAGCATGTTGCGGTCGAAGCTTGCATGTTCGCCGGTGCCCTGGACTTCGATGAAATTCTTGGCGTCCTGCATGACCACGTTCATATCTACGTCGGCTGCGGAGTCTTCCACATAGCAGAGGTCGCAGAGGGGCTTGCCGTCGACCACGCCTACGGAGATAGCAGTAATGCCATGCTGGAGGATTTGTTCGGTAAGACCCAGGCGTGCCTTGATTTTCTTGAGGGCGATGGCCAGGGCGACGAAACCACCGATGATGCTTGCGGTACGGGTGCCGCCGTCAGCTTCGATGACGTCGCAATCGATAACGATTGCGTTCTCGCCGAGGGCGGCGAGATTGGCGGCACCACGGAGGGAACGGCCAACGAGACGCTGGATTTCCTGAGTGCGACCGCTGGCGCCTTTGCGTTCTCGTTCGACGCGCTTGCCAGTACTCTGCGGGAGAAGGCTGTATTCTGCGGTAATCCAACCGGTGCCACGGCCTGCGAGCCAATCCGGAACCTTGGGAAGCAAGGTTGCGTTGCAGATGACGCGGGTGCGGCCCATTTCGATGAGGACGGAACCGTCGGCGCTGCTGATAAAGCCGGTGGTCATCTTTAAGTTTCTGTATTCGTTAAAAGCTCTGTCTGTACGTTCGTAAGCCATAGAAAAAGTTCCTTTTTCAATTAATATTTCAGCGTTTCTACCACGCCTTTCTTGAAGGTGCCCAGGATGTAGATGAAGTTGGTGTACTTCTTCAACTCAGCAAGTGCGGCCTGTGCGTTTTCATCCTTCATGTTGGCTTCGAAGGAAACGTGGAAGATGTAGCCCCAGGGCTTATCCGGATGGGGGCGGCTTTCGCAACGGGTCAAGTTGAGACCGCGCTTGGCGAAACATCCCAAGGCGTTATACAGGGAACCGACTTCCTGTGCGGCGGCCAACTCAAATAGAATGGTGGTCTTGGCGTTTTCAGATTCGGCGAAATCCATAGGAGTTTTCTGGATTCCGTAGAAGCGTGTGAAGTTGGTGCCACGGAGATTTTCGAGACCTGCCTTCAGAATGTCCAGGTTGTAAATCTTGGCCGCATATGCGCTTGCGATGGCGCCTTCGTCGCGGGCACCGCGGGCGGCCAGCTCTTCAGCAGAGCCTGCGGTGTCAAATGCAGGAACTGCCTGGATCTGCGGGTTCTCCGCAAAAAACTTGGAGCACTGGGCAAGTGCCTGCGGGTGGCTGTAAACGCGTTTAAGATCTTCTTGCTTGACGCCGGGCATAACGCAAAGGGTGTGCTCGATGCGGAGCATGACTTCGCCTACAATGCGGTGACGCCATTTGTACAGCAAATCGTAGTTTGCTTCGATGGAACCTGCAGTAGAGTTCTCAATAGGAATTGCACCGCCGTCTGCTTCGCCAGTTTCAATAGCCTGGTAAATTTCTTCGAAAGTATCCTTGGGCAGAGTTTCGATGTCGTCGCCAAAAAGATAATGTGCGGCGCAATCGCTGTATGCGCCCTTACGGCCTTGGAATGCAATTTTCTTCATAGTCTCAATATTAGAATTTTCGACGGGTTCGTGTGGATGATTTATTCCTGAAGGGCGATTTTATTTAAAACGTCGGGCGCCCTTGTACTTGGGGCTCCAATATTTATCGTTCATGGGAGAAATCATGACGCCGCGGCTGGTGCTGGCGTGGGTGAATCGATCTCCGTTCAAGTAAATACCCACGTGGCTAATGCCCCAAAAATCTCCAAAGAAAATCAAGTCGCCTTCCTTTAGGCTGCCCCTGCCAACGGAACTTCCTCGGCCATCTTTGTAAATGGTTTCGGCATGGTGATCCAGGGCGATGCCGTAGTATTCCTTGTAAATCTGCATTACATAACCGGAACAGTCTATGCCCGACTTGCTTGTTCCGCCCAACTTATACTTGGTTCCCATCCAGGGCTTGACAACATCTTCCAGGGAAGAACGCTTCTTAGGAGCGGCTCTTGCGATTTCCTTTTGCTTGGCGGCCTCGCGGACCTTGGCGTTGGAATTCGTCTTTGCCTGCTTTTGTAAGGAGTCTGGCTTAGCTAGGTTTGAATTTGTTGCAGTGGTGGCCTGCTTTGCTGCCTGTTCCGTTTTTTGCTCGGATTCACTTGCTTTGGGTTGGGCAGATGTTGCTGCGGAAGTTGCTTGCGATGCAGGCTTGTAGTCGCCGATACTCCTGTCGTATCCAGTACGGACAGGGAATGTGCAGGCCATGAGGCCGAGGCAAAGTATCAGCAGCAGGTGCATATGGGCTTAGTATAATAAAATCACAATGGATGTGCAAATGCTAGAACGGCTCTACGCCGAGATCCGAGTCCCCTTCCTTGATTTTCGTGAGGATTGGTAGGCCGGTAAGTTCCTGCATCATGAATATGTTGTCGTCTTCCATTTGGAAGTTCCCGCTCATGCCGTAACGGTTCACGATGATGCCTCGAATGTCAAGACCGCGGGCGCGAGCGTACTCGACAGTAAGAACGCATGCGTTAATGCTTCCGAGGGCTGCCGTAGTTACAATCAGGAGAGGAAGTTTCAGTGCCTTCATAATATCGGCGAGGAAAAGCTTTTGGGGCTCATTTCCGTTGGCTAGGTTTGTCGCCGGTTCGTCGTAACGGATGGGGCAGATGATGCCGCCGCTTCCTTCGGTAAATACAAACTCATGCCGGCCGCAGGCAGCCTTGAAGTCTTCGCAGACCTTGGAAAGTTCCACCGGGTTGCCTTCCTTGCGGGCGGCCAGGTGAGGGGAGACTGCTTCCTTGTAAACGTAGCTGACCAATTCTTCCTGGGAGTCGGGGAGACCAGCCACGGTTTTTACATAATCGGCGTCGCCTGCAATCCATTTGCCGTCGCGAAGTTCTGCGCCGCTGAGGGCCGCCTTGTAGTAACCTGCATCAATGCCGCTGTCGCGCCACTTCTTTACAAGAAGGGCCGTGACAAAAGTCTTGCCTACATCAGTACCTGTTGCTGTAACGAAATAACCCTTGCTCATAATTGATGATTGAGAATTGATGATTGAAAATGTTTCTGGGTTGTCATTCTGAGCGAAGAACCGTTAGGTTCGTAGTCGAAGAATCTAGCATTTTAAAATCTCAGAAATTGCATTTGCGGCCATTTGCAATTCTTCCTTGGAGTGTGTAGCCATGATGCTTGCCCTGAGCCTTGCCTTTCCCTTAGCTACGGTGGGGTAGCGGATGGCGGGAACCATAATTCCTTTTTCAAGCAGGTCTGCAGAAACCTTGAGAGCCTTTGCCTCGTCTCCAATTATGATGGGCACAATGGCGCTTGGAACGTTTCCGTTGATTCTTGAATCGATGAACTGGATTCCGTTTGCACTAAGAGCTTCGCAGAACGTGGTCACATTTTCTTGCAGTTTCAAAACTCTTTCTGGATGATCTTTAATGAACTGCAGGTTGTTTGCCGCGGCTTGGGCCATGGCCGGAGACATGGCTGTGGTAAAGATAAAGCTGCGGGCCTTGTTCCGTATAAAGTCAATCAGCTGTTGGGAGCCTGCGACGAAGCCCCCCTCAGTCCCCACGGCCTTGCTCAAAGTGCCGACAGTTACATCTGCATGTTCGCAAGGTACGCCACAGTCGTTATAGAATTCAGCCAATCCTCGTCCGGTCTTTCCGATAACGCCAGTGGCGTGTGCTTCATCAATCATCAGCAGACAATTGTTTTCACGAGAAATTTTCAGAAGTTCCGGCAGGTTGGCTACGTCACCGTCCATGCTGAATACAGCGTCTGTGACAATGAAAAAACGTAACGTCGTTTGCTGTTCGCCGGCTTTCGTCGTGTCGCATTTTTTGGTCTGTTCTGCACGAACGTTCGCGATGGCTTGCTGCAGGCCTGCCATGTCGTTATGCTTATAGACAACGCATTTGGCTCGGGAGAGACGGATGCCGTCGATGATGCTGGCATGATTCAGTTCGTCGCTAAAGATGATGCATTCGCTATGCGCGTCTACTTCGCGAATCTTGCCCGCGGCATTCGTGGTGCCGGCCTTAAAGACCAGCTTGCTGCACAAGGCGGAAATAACGCCTACGTTCGCCATATAGCCCGTGCCGAAAGTGATGGCGGCTT
This sequence comes from Fibrobacter sp., assembly GCA_024398965.1. Lineage (NCBI taxonomy): Bacteria > Pseudomonadati > Fibrobacterota > Fibrobacteria > Fibrobacterales > Fibrobacteraceae > Fibrobacter > Fibrobacter sp. Next base: position 9,942 of record JAKSIF010000066.1, read on the forward strand.
CGGTGCCTTTAAATTCAGCGATGGCTCTTTCCAGGTTTTCGTGGGGAGTCTTGTTCCCGGTGGTAAGGCGGGCGCCGCCGCTACCTGTGCCCCACTGCAAAACAGCTTCTGCTGCAGCCTGCTTAAGAGATGGCTCGTTGCATAAGTCCAGATAGGAATTCGAAGCAAGAAGAAAAACCTCGCGCTGCGTTTTATCGCTTGGCGGCTCGTCGCTAGAATCCGTGGAGCACTTAGAACCGTCAGCGATTTTCACATGGCTAGCCTCCGGCGAATCCATCAGTCGCATGGTGCGGTACGTGTGGCCGCTCTTCGCCGCCTCTAACGCTTCAAGAGTAAAATCATCAATTGCAGACATACAGAACTCTTCTAGCAGCGAACCAGAACTTTCTGCTTCTGCAGAAAGTCGATGCATTCATCGGCGGAAGCCTTGCGGGAATCGAACAGGAAGATACGCCCGCCGTTAGGGTCGCCGGGCTCCTTCATCTTCATAATACGAACGTAGCCCATCTCCCTGCTTGCCACATAGCCTGTAACATAGTCGGGATCGTCGCTGATGCAAATCTCTGCAACCATGCCCGGTGCGTTGGCAACCTTGGTGGCAAGCACGATGGCTTCGTTAAAATGATTCTTGTTGCTGATAACCGTGCTGGAATTCTCTGCGTCCATGTAGGTGGCGCGAACACCGCGCTCGTGGTCCGGTTCAACACGGGCTCCTGTAGCGATGTCGTAAAGCATTGCGCCGCGCATGCCGTAAGTCTCCTGCATCAGGGCCTGTAAACGCTGACGAAGTTCAGACGCGTCAACGGCTGCGCCATTGCTGAACAACGGGCCAATCAGCTCGAAAGCCTTGTCCAGCCCAACCTTGCTGGAATCAACATCCACGCGGGTCACCTTCAGGGCGTCCAGGAACTTGATGTCGCTTTCGTCGACGCGCTCTATCTTTATATTGATGAAATCAGGCTCGCCCTTGGAATGCCCCATGGCCCTGCGCACCATTGCCTGGCACACGGCCTCTACGCCATCTGCCTTGACAATACGCTCTGCCCCGGAAATATGCTGATCCTGGGCCGAAGCACGCATCTTTAGACTGAAAAATTCCATCAAAAACCCACGTTGGAACGTTCTAACGGCACCAAAAATAAAAAATCCCGGCAAAACCTGTCGAAATTACTCCAACATGGAATAAAGAAAATTGACTTTTTTTTACGATTTTTACCGCATTTGTAAAAAAATATCTATATATAGACCATCAAAATGACGCATTGAAATGCGATTTTTGAGCGAAATTCGGCATTTTTGCCCTCAAAGTTTGATTCATGACACAATCGTGACAAAACTTTGATAAAAATTTGACAAAACTATTGACTTTCGCAAAAAAAGTGGTATATTTATCAATGTAAACGAGAGTAAACACTCTGGAACAACAACGCTCCCCGGTGTGAATCTCAAAAAAGTGTGTAACAAACAACAAGGAGTACACTATGAAGAAGCAAGGTTTTACCCTTATTGAATTGATGGTCGTGATCGTTATCATGGGCATCCTGGCCGCTGTTGCAGTACCTAAGCTGTTCGGCATGATCGCAAAGTCCAAGGCATCTGAAGTTGGCCCCGCTGCTGGTACCTACGTGAAGTTGCAGGA
>JAKSIF010000067.1 GCA_024398965.1 Fibrobacter sp.
TGCACCCGCGCCCTCTGGATTCTTCCGTTAGCCCTCGTGACCATGTTCATTTTCCGCAAGAAGAACGACGCAGGAAAGGGCAAGCTGGATGTGATTCCCTGGTTCATTTTCCTTTTCGCCATCGCCATGGTCATCAACACCTATCTGTTCCCGGCCATCGGCGTTCCCGCAACCGTCGGCACAACCATCGTTACCATTGCAAAGCGCGGCTTCGCCATTACCTTGTTCCTTATCGGCACAGGCCTTTCCAAGGAAGCCTTGAAGAAATGCGGCGCCAAGCCATTTATCCAAGGCGTTATCCTGTGGTTCATCATCGGAGCCGGCAGTCTGCTTGTAATCAAGGGGTTCTAAGCCAGGCAAATTATGCTATATTAACGGTAAGTTCGTATGTTCGAACAACCAATAAACTTTAACTGAACGGAATGGCCAATTATGGATCTCGGAAGATACAATCGAGCTCGCGTCGAAGAAATTACACCCCAGGGCTACTATCTGGAACTAGAAAGCGGAGACAGAGTTCTTCTCCCCGGCAATAAGGACAAGTTCACCTTGGAAGAAGGCGAAATCCTGGATGTTTTCGTCTACACCGACAGTGAAGACCGCCCTATCGCCACTTTGGAACACCCCTACGCACAAGTCGGCGAATTCGCCGTGCTGGACGTGAAAGACGTGAACCGCGTAGGAGCCTTCTTGAATTGGGGCCTGAACAAGGACCTGTTCCTCCCCTACAAACAGCAGCTGGGTGAACTACAGCGCGGCGACCGCTGCGTTGTATTCATTCTTGTAGACGACAAGAGCAACCGCATTGTAGCTACCGAAAAGATCAAGAGCTTTTTGGACTTGGACACCAGTGAACTTCACGTTGGCCAGCGCGTACAGCTTGCCGCCTACGAAGTGACCAAGGACCACGTGGACTTCCTGGTGGATTACCGCTACACCGGCCGCCTCATGCTCACCCCCGGCATGGAACGCATTTACATCGGCGACACCATGCCCGGCTTCATCCAGCGCTTTACCGCAGATGGCAAGATTACCTTGAGTATCAACCCCATCGGCTACAAGGGCCTTATGAAAAGCGACAGCGCCAACGTCCTGATGCAAAAGTTGCAGGAAGCAGGCGGAAGCCTCCCCTACGGCGACCACACCGATCCCGAAGTCATCCGTCAGGAATTCAACATGTCCAAGAAGAATTTCAAGAAGCTTCTTGGCACCCTGTTCCGCGAAGGGAAGATTTACATCAGCGACGACGGAATTAGCCTGGTATAGGCCTATGAGACGCTTTCGTTTTTTGTGTACATTAGCGGTTTCTGCTGCATTATTTGCAGCGTGCTCTAGCAGTGAGAAAAAAGCTGAAGAGTCGATGGCGACGCAGAATGTTCCTGCAGAACCTTTAACGGTTCAACTTTCCAGAAAAGTCTGTCCTTCGGCCAGCGATTTCCGAGGGACCGGTGTTGCAGAAACTCCGCAGGCTGCATTGCTGATTGCGCAAAAGGAAATTGCCGCCCAGATTAGTTCTTCTATCGAGTCCAAATCGGTGATGGCCAAGTCTCAGGAAGTAGACGCACTCGGTAACGAGATTATCGAAGAAAGTTACAAGCAAAAGACGAAACTTTCCACAACCCTTTCAAACGCTCAGGATGCAAAAAGCGTGGAGACGCTTGTTCAAGGCCAGCAATTCGGCGTTCTCGCCTGTATGAACCAAAGCGATGCTGCCAAGCCCTATCTTGCAACATATGCTTCCCTTAAGGACTCCGTTATGCTTCTTACCGCAATGTACGGGCAAGCGGATCACCCCCTCAACAAGGCAACCGCATTCAACGCTGCGCGAGACGTCTTTACCCGCCTGCTTTCCGTAAGACACATTATTCTAGGCCTTGGCATCAGCCCCGATGAACTAGACAAGGACAAAATGGTTGACCCCGCCCACGCCTTTACCGCAACCCAGCAGGCCTACAAGGATTTCCGTGCCGGCTATGGTCTGCATTACAAGGCGGAGACCGAATCTAATTTAAACGACTTGCTTTTTACAAGAATGTCCGCCGCATACAACATAAAGCAGTCCGAATGTGAAAGCGGATTGATGCTTGTGGCAAAGATTGCGGAGCCCTCCTGTAAGGAAGGTTCCCTCGGCATCACATGCAATACAACCATCAGTTTAACCGGATCTTCATGCAGCGGCGAGCCTTACTTTAGCCTGAGTGCACAGGTCAAGGGCAATGGCCGCTACGACGAAGCCGAAGCCATGGATAAAATAAGCAAGAATATTGCTAACGGGGACTGGTTTACCGAATGGCAAAAGGATCTGGACAAATGGTCTCTAAAGTAACAAGGATTCTTTGCACAATCGCATCCGCAGCCGTATTGGCATTTGCAGACCCCTCTGCAGAAATGCCCCTGCCATCCGCTATTTCAGATTCCCTTCCCTGGTTTGCTGTCCGAGAAATCAAGGCTCCCAATGCCCCCTTTACCCGAAGCCACCTAGCCAAGGCCGTAGAAAAGAAAAATCGAGTTGCCCTAGTTTATTTTGCAACCTGGTGCATTCCTTGCCGAGTAGGAGTCAAGAAACTTGCGGAACACCAAGCTGATTTAAGCCAAAATGGAATCCAGGTCGTCCTTGTCAATCTTGGGGAAAAAGACGAAAAGTCAATTCTATCCTGGATTGAACAGACTGGGGCTTCAAACTTTACAGCCATCGGCGACCCGTTCAAGAGACTTACCGAAGGCTTTGGCATGACTTCGGAAGGCAGCAATATAAGCCTCCCCCGCACTCTTGTGCTAGACAAGAATCTAAAGCCTTTGTTTATGCTTGGCCAGGAAGGCTCTGACTGGCCGCAGATTCTTTGGGAAAAGAACTAGGCTTAATTTTTAAAACAACACCTTGTATTCGTCGAACGCCTTGGGGTTTGCCTTCAGGGTATTGCCGTCCCAATCCAGGAGGGCGCTTCCCCACTCGCCATAGCTGGCCGGTTCCCAGAAGAAGGCTCCAAGGCCTCGGGGGACCTGTTCCATGATCTGATGGGTCCTTGCGCGGGAGCCATCAAAGCCGTAGAAATTCTTGCCGGTTCCGCCGTTGTATTCTGCAATGAGGAATTCCAGATTCGGATAACTGCTGGCAAGATTACTCATCAACGTTTTCCAGGTGTCGGGCGTTCCATGCTGGTAGGCGGTGTAGGCGGAGAAAGCCATCACGTCGGGAGAAACTTTTTCCGTCTTGATAATGGAGTTCATCCACCAGTTCACCGTAGTGGCGTTCTGGGGGCTTTCGATGTGGAATACGGTCTTGATCTTGTGGGAAGAAGTCTCGAAAGCCTTTACCGCCCGGGAACCTGCCGCCAGATACTTTGCAGTGTTTGCAATACCATTGGGGTTCTGCTGCTTATTCATGACACCGTTCACGCTGTTTGGAGCCAACTGCACGTTATCGCCCCAGCAGTTGGTGTTGCTGGTAGGCAAGTCTCGAAGCATGCCGTTGGTAATTTCATTACCCACCTGAACCATGTCCGGCAAGGCGTTCACCTGCTTGAGGGCAGCCATCAGATCGTAAGTGTAATTATAGACGGAATCCGCCATGGCATCGGAGTTTTGGACGCCGCGCCAGCGTTCGGGAATAATCTGCGTGTCCGGATCTGCCCAGACATCGCTATAATGAATATCCAGCAGGAAGGTAAAGCCCGCCTTTTTCACCTTCTGGGCATAGGCAACCACATGATCCTTGTCGCCAAAGGCTTCACTATCCTGACCGCAGCCCGCAGCGGCATAACCGTAGGCCGCCTTGGGACTGAGAAACGTCTTTAAGCGGATGGCGTTAAAGCCATGGTCACGAAGCAAAGCGAAGATATCCTTTTCTGTTCCGTCTACATCGTAAATTTTAGTGCCATAGGATTCGTACTCCTGAAAACGGGAAATGTCGGCACCAACAATGTAAGGACTGAAAAGAACCGGCTTCGAGTCGGACGAAGGTGGCGGAGGCAGCACCTCGGATGAACTAGATCGAGGCGGTTCCTCGAATGAACTGAATGGCGGAGGCGGTTCCATACCGCTAGATCCACGATCGTGGCCAGGGATGACATCGAACGAAGAACTAAACGGAAGAGGTTCCATGGAAGAGGAACTGAGAGGCGGAAGCTCTACACCGGAACTGAATGAAGACGGAAAATCATCACTGGAACTTGAAAGTTGCGACAATTCGCTACTACTGGAACCTATAGGAATAATTCCTTCGAAAAAGGAACTATCGAAAGGCTCGCTAGAAGAAGAAAGATCGTCCAAAATGCTGGGCGAAGAATCTGCAATCAGTCCATTAGAAGACAAAGCATCATTCGAAAATTCCGAAGAACCCGTAGATGAATCATTTCCGCAACCAAGCAAGGCCATGGTTGCAATCCCAAAAATTCCCTTTAGTTTACCCATACTTGCAAATCTACACTTTTTACGCGGGAACATTCGTAAAATGTCGGTAAAGGTTTGCAAAACAATGAACAATTCCAGGTGGATTACTAACTTTTATTTCAATGCTAAACACCGAATTGCTTACATCCGCTTCAGTTCAGGAATTCATCCAGAGCGCCATCAAGAAAAAGATGGACGCCCTGCAAATTTCTACAGCCTTGAATAAGGCGGGTTACAGCAATGAGGATCGTGCGGCAATCATGGACTACATGGCCTTAGTTCCCAAATTCCGCGAAAAATTTTTTGGTAAGGACGCCATAAAAGGTGGTTCCGGGAAAAACGCATCCATCGGCAGCGAAGCCTTTTTGCTTTGCGATCGGTTAGCCCTAGAACAAAGTACCGCCCAGGATATCGGCAAGTACAAGGCCAATTTGTGGATTGCCGGAAAAGCCCCCAGGCAGGATGAAAGCGCGCCTGATGTCAATGATGCAAGAGCCCACCGCCCCCTAGTCCACGATCTTTGTTGCGGCATGGGTGGTGACAGCTACTTTATTCCGGCAGATTTTAATGTGACTGGAGTAGACCTGGACGAGGACCGTCTTGCCATGTACCGCCATAACGTTCGAGTGATGCGCGGTTCCGCAACCCTCACCGATGGAGCAGACTGCACCATTTTAGCAGACGTCCGAGAAATTGCAAAACAGGCCGATGCTTGTGATAGCGAACATCCCGCAGACTATTTCACAATAGACCCCGCCCGTCGCGCCGTCGAAGGGGAAAACCAGCGGGACCTGCGAAACCTTACGCCCACCTTTGAAGAAGTGCTGGAAATATCACGCCACTACAAGGGCGGAATGGCGAAGCTTCCTCCCGGCTACCCCACCGACGAAATTCCCGCCGATGCAGAACTGGTGTATCTAGGAAGCCATTCCGACTGCCGCGAACTTCTGGTATTGTTCGGCACACTGGCCAGGAATCCCGGGAAAGTTCGGGCCATCATGGTAGACAAGGATGGTTTCGTAGTAAAGGCTGCCAACGGTACTGACGCCATCTGGAGCGGCGCCCTTAGCGAAATCCAGGCAGCCTCCAACAAGGAGGCGGAACATGACCTGCCCGGCTGTGAACGCAGTTTCCGGAATGCCACCAGCGAAAACGACTTGCCTGTAGACGATGTGGCGGAATTCATCGCAGAACCTACCGCCCTCTTGATTCGTAGCCACCTGTTTGGAAACGTGGCATTGGCCGCAGCTCCCGATGCCCACCTGATTTCCGAAGGCATTGCCTACGTAAGTTGCAGCACGCCCCTACCCGCACCTGCATTCGCCAGCTTCCAGGTGATGGACAAGTGCGAAATCGCAACCAGCGCCGTTCGCGATATGTTGAAACGAAACAATATCGGCAAACTGACTTTGAAACTTCGCGGCGTCAAGCTGGATCCTGATGAGGAAATCAAACGACTGAAGCCCAAGGGAAAGAACGAAGCTATTCTATTCTACACCCGCGTTGCCGGCGAAAAGACAGCCATTCTAGCAAAAAGAGTTTAAATTATTTCATTGAAACGAGGCTTTCCATGAAGTTGAAATTTTTCCAGATGTTTTCTGTAACCGCAGCCGTTGCGGCAACCCTTATGTTCAGCGCCTGCGGAGACGATTCCTCCAGCGGAACTTCTGATGAAGCAACAAGCTGGCGAGACTACTGCCTGGAAGTCATCAACAAGTACCGTGCTACCGAAGACCTGAAGCCACTTACTCTAGCGCCCGAAGCCAAGCAAACCTGCGTTGATGAGCAGGCGGCGGCAGACCTTGCCTCAGGCAAGGCCCACGGACACTTTGGCGACTGCGGTGAATTCGCCCAAAACTCTGGCCCCAACGTCGATTTGAAATGGCGAGATACCGAAGAAAAGATTGTCGATACCTATCTGGAAATGATGTGGAGCGAAAAGGAATTAGTGGAAAGCGGCAAGCGCGACCCAGCCAAGAAGGAAGACTACTCCTACATTGGTCACTACCTGAACATGAGCAGTACCAAGTACACCACGGTCGCCTGCGGCATTGCCAAGAATTCCGACGGAACCAAGGGCTGGTTCAACGTCAATTTCCACTAGTTCCCTGAACTTTCCTTAGGTTTTTCTATGGCTGTAAGACTTGAAGAATCCTGGCTGAACCTTTTGAACGATCAGTTCGAACAGCCTTATTTCAAACAAATTAAAGAAACCCTGGTCAAGGAAAAGGCTGCAGGCCAGGTCATCTATCCCCCTGGTTCCAAGATTTTTGCGGCACTGGACAACTGCCCCGTAGACAAGGTGAAGGCTGTCATTATCGGGCAGGACCCCTACCACAATCCGGGTCAGGCTCACGGGCTTTGCTTTTCTGTACCCATTGGAATACAGCCGCCGCCATCCCTTATCAATATCTTCCAGGAACTTCACGACGACCTGGGCATTAATCCACCGCCCCACGGCAACCTAGAATCTTGGGCCCACCAGGGAATCTTATTGCTAAACGCATCCCTGACGGTTCGCGCCCACCAGGCCGCAAGCCATGCAGGAATCGGCTGGCAGCAGTTTACCGACACCATCATCCAGCGTCTTTCACAGACCCGGGAAAACCTGGTGTTCCTTTTGTGGGGCAGCTTTGCCATCAAGAAGCAGGAACTGGTAGCAAAGGGGCGGGGCCACCTGATTCTTACGGCTCCTCACCCTAGCCCTCTTTCGGCCTACCGCGGTTTCTTTGGCTGCAAGCACTTTAGCAAGGCCAACGCCTACCTCCAGAGCAAAGGGCTGGAACCTATTGACTGGAAAGTGGAGTAATCCTACGGCAAAACCGCGCTGCGAGAGCTACCCCCGCGTGGGCTCCGAAAACAAAAATTTCTATTATTGGGGCCATGAATAGTAAGAACACTTTTGCACGTCTCGTGCTCTTCGTTATACTCGGCCTTGTTATCGGCGGAGTCCTGGGCGAATGCCTTGGGGTTCTGTTCGGTCAGCTGGGTGAATTGATGAACGCAGGTGGATACAACAACATCGTCCACAATTTCTTTGTTTCGTCATTCAATCTCAACCTGGGTTTCCCCAACAGGCCTGAACCTGTCATCGTGGACCTTTACTTGATCAAGCTCGCAATCGGTTGCAGCATCAAGGTCAACGTGGTCAGTGTTATCGGTATGATTGTGGGCATCTACATTATGAAATGGTCCGGAGGAGGACGATAATGTTAACTATTGATGAATTGCAAGCTAAGTTGGCCAGCGGCGCTACCACTTCCGTGAAGCTCACCGAAGAAGCCCTCGCCAAGGTTGAAGCTACCAAGAATTTGAACGCCTATATTTCCGTTCTCAACGAACGTGCCTTGGCCAAGGCTGCCGAATCCGACAAGCGCCGTGCCGAAGGCAAGACTCTGGGTGCTCTGGACGGCATTCCCGTTGCAGTCAAGGACAATATGTGCCTTGAAGGAACCCGCACTACCGCAGCTTCCAAGATTCTTGAAAACTTTGTGGCTCCCTACACCGCTACCGCCATCGAAAAGCTGGAAGCTGCAGGCGCCATCATCATTGGCAAGACCAACATGGACGAATTCGCCATGGGTTCTTCCAATGAAACCTCTTACTTCGGTCCTGTGAAGAATCCGCTGGACGAATCCCGCGTTCCGGGTGGTTCCTCCGGCGGTTCTGCCGTAGCCGTTGCCAGCGGCACCGTCGCCTGCGCACTTGGCTCCGACACTGGTGGATCTATCCGTCAGCCCGCCGCCTGCACAGGCGTTGTGGGCCTGAAGCCCACCTACGGCCGCGTTTCCCGTTATGGTCTGTTGGCTTACGCCAGCTCCCTGGACCAGATCGGCCCCTTCGGTACCACCGTTAAGGACGCCGCCCTCTTGCTGAACGCCATCGTTGGCGAAGATGCCCACGACAACACCACTAGCACCCGCCCTGCAGAAGACTTTACCGCAAAGCTTGACGCTGGCGTAAAGGGCAAGGTCATCGGCGTTCCCAAGGAATACTTTGGCGACGGTCTGGATGCAGAATGCAAGGCCGCCATCGAAGCCATGCTGAAGAAGCTTGAAGCAGAAGGCGCAACCATCAAGGAAGTGAGCCTTCCCAACATCGGCCACGCAGTGTCCAGCTACTACATCATCGCTACTGCAGAAGCTAGCTCCAACCTCTCCCGCTACGACGGTGTCCGTTACGGTTACCGCAGCAAGGATGCCCGCAAGCTTATCGACCTGTACTCCATGAGCCGCAGCGAAGCCTTCGGTAAGGAAGTCCAGCGCCGTATTCTCCTGGGCAGCTACGTTCTCTCTGCAGGCTTCTACGATGCTTACTACGTTCAGGCACAGAAGGTTCGCCGCCTCATTACCGACGACTTCAACAAGGCCTTCGAAGAATGCGATGTGATTGCCAGCCCCACCATGCCGGGCCTTCCGCTGAAGTGCGGCATGAACGAAAGCGATCCTATGGCAGTTTACCTCAGCGACATCTACACCGTTAGCTTGAACCTGGCCGGTCTCCCCGGCGTTAGCGTTCCTTGCGGTAAGGCCGGCGGCCTCCCCGTTGGTCTGCAGTGGATTGGCAAGCCCTTCCAGGAAGCCGACCTGCTCAGCGTCGCTGCAGCTACTGAACGTTTAAACAAGTAGCAAGCGAGTGTCGCACAGAAGAGCTTGCTCTTCTGTATGACCGAGCGCAGCGATTGACGCCGAAGGCGTTCACAAGTAGTAAGCGAGTGTCGCGTATCCCGCGCGGGTCGCAGCAAGCGCGCAAAACTTTAAAAGACCTGTTCTTCGGAACAGGCCTTTTTTATTTCTACCTTTGCGATTGCGACAAAGATTTTTGAAACAGGAATCCACTTATGAAGAACTTCAAGAACTACATCTTTGACTTGGGCGGCGTTATTGCGGACATCAACACGCAAAGCGCCTTAGATGGTTTTCGTGCCCTCGGGGTTCCTGAAGAAGAACTGCGTTATGACGAAGGTCCGACCGCAAAAATCATGCAGAACTATCAGCTGGGGCTATTGACTACCGATGAATTCTGCGACGCAATTATTGGCAGAAGTGTCGCCTCGACGGAACCGACTCGCCAGCAAGTGGCCGACGCCTGGAATACCATCATCGTTGGCATCCCCCAGCAAAAGATTGACGCCCTCCGCACCCTAAAAAAGCGGGCCAATATTTACCTCTTGAGCAATACCACAGAACTCCACTGGCAGAAATGTCTAGACCTGTGGTTTAACGTCGGCAGCGGAATCTACGGACCAAACAACGTCAACGAATGCTTCCACCACATTTTCCTCAGCCAGGAAATGCACTTGGAAAAGCCCAATCCCGAAATTTTCAAGCAGGTCATCCGTGACATCGCAGTATTCCAAACCCGCGACACAGCCAACCCGACGAACAACTCGCACGACGCTACCAACCCGACGAGCGACACTTATGACGCAGCCACACCAACGATAAACGCATCCAACACCGTCTTCCTGGACGACAACCTAGCCAACGTTCAATCCGCAATGAATTGCGGTATCAGTGGCATTCACGTCACTCCCGACTACGACTGGATTGCGGAACTTTTATAAGTCGTCATGTGGAACCAAAATGAAATTCGAGAAAGACATTCTATACATCTGGGTTGGCGGCAGCTGCGATTACGGCCATAAGGAACGGGCCGGCGGCGGAGCCTACATTGCACAACAGCTCGAAGCCGATTCCAAGGACTGTTCAAACGCAACGACGGTAGATACCTATACCTGCGCAGAATTCAACACCACGGAATTCAAGATGATTTTTGCCGCCATGAATCACGCATTGGAGAAATTCGCCGGGCGTCCAATTGTCTTTCTGTCTAACGTCCAGTACATTATGAACTTTGAAAAAAAGGACCTTGTGGACCTGAAGATTCTCCCTTACCACAAGTATCCTCAGCAGCAACAAGTTCACGAAATGGCCAGTAACGCCATGCGAAAATTGCGGAACGGGTAACTACGGCTTCAGCAGCAGTTTGTTATTTGCCTGAAGTCCGTCATTATCGAATCGCACTGTAGGATTCTTTCCGCTCTTGAAGGCCTCTTCGCTTTCGTAGATAGAAAGAGCCACAGAAACGCCCGGCAACGCCGCCACATTGGTCTGCCTTGCGGGCACAGAACTTGCGAACGAGAATTCCTTCACCATTTCATCCTTGAAGGTTCCCTTGGCAACCTTGATGGTTTTGCCCAACTGTTCAAGAACCGCGCCGGAACCATCCACGAATTCCGCCACCATGTAGATGTCGAAGAAGCAGGGCGCAATACCTGTATTCTTTACGGTGATGTTCAAGGTGTTCACGGTTTCCATGCTGCCAGTCACAGACAGCAATTCAGCCTGCTGCACCATAAAGTTGTAGCCAATCACATGAGTCATAGAATCAGCCAATTCCTTATGCTCACTGTAAATTTTAAACCCGCAGTCGCTTTCCTGCTCCAACACATAGTAAGTCAGGTGTGCCGTAGTGATTTCGTGTACCCAGCGCTCCGGAGTCCACCTCATGTAACTCTTGTTGTCAAAGGTCAGCATTC
>JAKSIF010000068.1 GCA_024398965.1 Fibrobacter sp.
GTCTCGCCGGTGTTCACCGTCATCTCGGCTATGGCCTTCTTGCTTTCCAGGAGGGCGTTGATCTTTTCTTCGAAGGTTCCCTTGGTAATAAAGCGGTGAACCTGGACGTTCTTGGTCTGGCCTATTCTGAATGCACGGTCTGTTGCCTGGGCTTCAATGGCGGGATTCCACCAGAGATCGTAATGTATAACCTGGGATGCCGCCGTCAGGTTAAGGCCCGTACCAGCTGCCTTCAGCGACAAGATAAGAATCTTCTTCTCGGGATCTTCCTGGAAGTTCTTCACCATGTTATTGCGCTGGGACTGGCCACAGCCCCCGTGATAAAAGTCCGCCTTAATTTTCAGTTCGCGGTCAATGACTTCCTGAAGGACTTCACCCATCTCGCGGAACTGGGTAAAGATCAAAGTCTTTTCGCCCTGCTCCTGGATTGCTTCCAGCAGGTCCAGCAACATCCGGAGCTTTCCGGAGTCATCGACCTCGGCAACGCCTTCTTTTAGGAAGGTCCGCGGGTGATTGCAAATCTGCTTTAGCGCGAGAATCATCTGGAGGATGATTCCCTTGCGCTTGAACAGCGTGCGGCCGCCCAACTTGTCCGCGGCCTCCATAGTGGCAGCGGAATCCAGCGATACGGCAGCCTCCACGGATTCGTCCAGAGCCACGGCATCCGCTGTACTATCCAGCGCAAAATCCGTCACAGTCCCTGTAGTATCGCCGTTAATATCAATGGTCGGTTCGCCGCCCAACGTCTGCAATTCTAGCAGGAAACGGTCAAGCGTCGTCTTGTAAAGAGCCGCCTGGGTGCGGGTCAGTTCCGCATACTCATCCTGCTGAATCTTGTCGGGCAGGTCGCTGATGATGGACTTGTCCGTCTTCATACGACGAAGCATGAAAGGCGCTGTCAACTTCTTGAACTGCTCCGCCACAATGGCGTCACCGCGTTTCTGGATAGGCGTTTCGTAGCGGTCGCGGAACTGGGTCGGCGACGGGAAGAAACCGCGGTTGCAGAAATCCATGATGGTCCAGAATTCCATAAGGCGATTTTCCACCGGAGTACCGCTCATGGCAATTTTCATGGGAGCGCTCAGGCGGCGAAGAAGTCGGCTCTGTTCACTATCGGCATTCTTGATATTCTGGGCTTCGTCAATGACAACAATCTGCCAATTCAAGGCGGAAATTTTCTTGTAGTCAAGACGGTAGGTTGAATAAGTGGTAATCAGGATATCCGCATCAAACTTTTCAAGATTGCGGCTGGCCCCATGGTAGGCAAACACAGTCAGGTCCGGGGCGAACTTCTTGATTTCCATCTGCCAGTTACAGAGAAGACCTGCGGGCACCACCACAAGGCAGCGACCACTTTCAAATAGGCCCTCCTGCTTTACCTTAAGGATAAAGGCTATCACCTGCAAGGTCTTACCCAGGCCCATGTCGTCGGCAAGGATACAGCCAAAACCGATTTGCAGATTCTTGTACATCCAGGAATAGCCGCGTTCCTGGTAAGGGCGCAACGTGGCGTGAAGATTCTCGGGCAAGGATATATTGGTTTCGGAGCGCCAGTCGTCCAACTGTTTTTTCAACCCGTCGGTCATGGTGACCGGAACTTCGTCGCACTTGCCCGTAAGGCATGCCTGCACAAGCTTTGCCGTGGTGAACTGGGTAGGCCGGGATTCTTCCTCGTCATTTTCATCCTCGGAGCCAGCGGCTTCACGCTCGTCCACCCTCTGCTTCAAAAGCTTAAGGTCGTCCTCAGTCACCTGGACATACATAGACTTGTACTTCAGCATGCCACCGGCTTCCTCGGCAAGTTTCAGGAATTCCTCGGCAGAGACGTTCTCGTTTCCGATGGCCACTTCCCAGTCAAAGTCCATGATATCTGTCTTGGTAAAGACATTGGCGCCGGCAGCCTTTCCAAAGGAGCCGTTCAGTTTCATCTGGGACTTGGGCCGCTGAATATTCAGCAAAGAAGGAGGCAACTCTGTTACAATACCAAAGACCTCGAACTTCTTGATGGAGCTGGTCAGGAAATCATTCAGTTGACGCCCATACAGCATGATGGGAGATTCTGCACGGTTGGCAAGATAGGCCTTCATGGGGGCAAAGTTTTCAGCCACGCAGTTCAGGATGTTCATCAAGGAAAGGAGCCTTGAATCTGAATTACGGAACAGTTCCGCCAAATGAACCAGGCGGTCCCCATCCACAACGAAAACATCCATGGCGATTTCACGGCCCACCTCGTTACAGACGAAACGCATGCGGGTATCGAAATTAAGCTTGCTATAGACCGAGAACCAGTTCTGGATCTTTTCTGGAATCTGGAGATTTGCTGCACTCAAGGTGCCCGAGGCACCGTTGAAGAAGAAGCCTAGCAGGTTTCCGTGAAGGATTTTTCGACCCTCAACGCGGGGGCGACCGTAGCGCAAAAGTCTTCCGATAAACAGAGAAAGCACATGTTCTGCCGCATCGGCAAATTCGGTACGTTCCCCATTTTCCTGGGTATAGGCAAAATCAGCGGGAACCCATTTTTCAAGTTCCGTTACTACCGCCAGCACCTCGGGAAGCATTTCAGCCGGCAGCCAACGGATCTGGGCCGTATTGCTGGAAATCCAGAACACCTGGGGATACACGGCGGCGCAGCGCACCAGGTGGAAGGCAACCTGCAAAAGCAGGTGAAGGTAACGCACCGTAATGTGGTTACTCCACACACATTCCTGGTTCAGCTTGCAAAGGGCAATCATGATATCGTCGGCAGTCAGGTTGGAGCCAACGACTCGTTCATCGTCCAGTTGCTCAAATCTAAAACGCCAACCCCTGCTATGGATCAGGCGCAGCCTTTCCTTGTTCATCAGGAAGGTGGTATTCTTCTGGGTGCTGAAATCTTCGACAAAATGCTTGAAGTCGCCGCAGTATACGAAGGTGGAACGGCACTGTTCCAATTCGTCTACAAAGCTCTTCTTGAAGTTTCCGCCGGCAAAATCCGGGCAGTTGGTCAGCATGGCGGGCAGCACGTGGGAATAGTCCCGCCACTCGTCGAACTTGAACTCCGGCAGCCGCGGCGGCAGTTCCTCTCGCGGGCGAGGTAGGGGCCGAACCATGCCCGGCTCCTTGGGAACATCGGTCTCCCCCACGTCAATTTCCGCATCCTTCAGTCCCTTGAGATCCAGCCCGTGCAGCTTGAAAATCAGGAAGGGGTCCTCACCCATCATCTGGCCAACCTTCAGGAGGGTCGCCACAATGTAACGGCAAGGCAGCGGGTCTTTGCAGTCGCAGTTCATGTTCACGCTGTCGGCAAGGTCGAAAAGTTCAAGATTGCAACGGTCCAGCAGGATTTCGATGGACTGACTCAGGGAACCATTGTTCAGCGCGGCAAGTTCCGCAGGCTGCTGCCTCAGCAGGCTAATAAACACCTCGGCCTTGGCATCGTCAAACTTCTTGAATACAGTGTAGGTATTATGGGTACCGCCGGCCGGCCCCTTGACTGTAGACATGACACGGTTATCCTGGATTTCGAAAGACACCAGGTTCCCCTTGGAAAGCAACGCAAAGGCCTTCTCGAAATCCCGCGCAGAAGCCTTGCGCAGGACAGAATCGAGCCATTTCTTGCTCCACCAGGTATTGCCGTATACACCGTATTCCATTTCAGCCAAATATAATAAATTTGCTCATTTGAGCAACTAATTTAAGGTAAAAAAGCGCAGGATCAATCCCACGCTTTTTACTCTGCGGCAGTTACGCCGGCAGTTCTTTTGCCAATTACTTCTTCAGAAGCTTGCGAGCCTTATCCAGACGTTCCTGGACGATAGCGTCGATGACGGCAGCCACGGTCAGGTTGAAGATGTCGTGGACAGAGGCTTCGGAGTCGGTAAAGTGAATCGGCTTCTTCAAGCCCATCTGAACAGGACCGATGGATTCGCCAACGCCCATTTCCAAAAGCATTCTGTAAGTGGTGTTTGCAGAAGAGAGGCACGGGAAGATGAGAGTGTTCACATCCTGACCCTTGATGGTATTGAAGGGGAACTTCTTGTCGCGAAGTTCCTTGTTCAAGGCCACATTCACCTGCATTTCGCCATCTACGGCGTAGTCGGGATACTGTTCGTGAAGAATCTTCACTGCATCGCGGACGCTGCCAGCGGTACCCAGCTTGGAGCTCTTGTCAGCACCGAAGTTGCCGTAAGAAAGCATTGCCATCACCGGTTCGTGGGCGAAGAACTTCACGGCGTCGTGAGTGAGCTTTGCAATGTCAACGAGAGTTTCGGTATCCGGGTCGCGGTTCACCAAGGTATCTGCCAGGAAGAAGGTTCCCTTCTTGGTAGAGAGAATGTGGAGGGCGCCGAAGTGCTTGTATTCTTCGCGAATGCCGATCATCTTCTTGGCGAGGCTGATGTTGGTAGCAAAGCTACTGTTGGAACCAGAGATCAAGGCATCGGCGTCACCGTTCTTCACCATCATCATGCCGAAGTGGTTGTGTTCCGGCATTTCGTAGGCGGCCTTTTCGAAGGTTTCGCCGTTACGACCGTTTTCGGCAGCATACATTTCGGCATACTTCATGCGGCGCTTGTATTCTTCCGGAGAACGGGGGTTCACGATTTCAAGACCGGAAACATCCAGCTTTTCGATAGCAGCAAGTTCCTTGATGCGGTCCGGGTTGCCCAGGAGGATCGGGAATGCAATGCCTTCGTCCTTGGCCTGGATTGCAGCCTTGATCATGTTCACGCTGAGGCCTTCGGTGAACACCACACGCTTGGGGTTAGAGCGAGCCATGTTTTCGTATTCACGGATCAGCTTGTTGTCGTAGCCCATCATGTCGCGGAGGCTGTCTGCGTATGCATCCCAGTCCTTGATTTCCTTACGGGCAACACCGCTTTCGATAGCAGCCTTGGCAACGGCGATAGACACGTCGGTCAACAGGCGCGGATCCAGGGGCTTCGGGATAATGTAGTTACGGCCGAAGCTGAAGCGTTCGGAGTTGTAGGCGATGTTCACTACATCGGGCACCGGCTTGCGAGCAAGTGCTGCAATGGCGCGAACAGCGGCGTGCTTCATGTGTTCGTTAATAGCAGTAGCACGAACGTCCAAGGCACCGCGGAAAATGTAGGGGAAGCCGATCACGTTGTTCACCTGGTTAGGATAGTCGGAACGGCCAGTTGCAAAGATAACGTCTTCACGTGCGGAAGTTGCAACGTCGTAGGAAACTTCCGGAGTGGGGTTTGCCAAGGCGAACACGATGGGGTTCTTTGCCATGGACTGGATCATTTCCTTGGTGAGGATGTTGGGCTTGGAAAGGCCCAGGAACATGTCTGCACCCTTGATGGCTTCTTCCAGAGTCTTCACGTCGTCACGGTCGGTGGCGAAGAATTCCTTTTCCGGAGTGAGCTTGCCGCGGCCCTTGTAGATGACGCCCTTGGAGTCCAGCATCACCACGTTTTCCTTCTTGACACCCAGGGAGAGGTACAGCTTGGTGCAAGCCACAGCGGCAGCACCTGCACCATTCACCACCAGCTTGATCTTGTCGATTTCCTTGCCGGCGATTTCCAGAGCGTTCACGAGAGCTGCGCTGGAAATAATGGCAGTACCGTGCTGGTCATCGTGCATCACGGGGATGTCCAGTTCCTTCTTCAGGGTTTCTTCGATTTCGAAGCATTCCGGAGCCTTGATGTCTTCCAGGTTGATGCCGCCAAAAGTAGGAGCGATACCCTTCACGATTTCGATAAACTTCTTCGGGTCCTTTTCGTTGACTTCGATATCGAAAACGTCCACACCTGCATAAATCTTGAACAGAAGGCCCTTACCTTCCATCACAGGCTTGCCGGAAACGGCACCGATGTCGCCAAGACCGAGAACTGCAGTACCGTTGGAAATAACGGCAACCAGGTTGCCCTTGCCGGTGTAGTCATAAGCGGCTTCCGGATTCTTTTCGATTTCCAGGCAGGGAACAGCTACACCCGGGGTGTAAGCCAGGCCAAGGTCGGTCTGAGTGCTGTACGGCTTGGTGGGCACAACTTCAATCTTACCCGGCTTGCCGTTGGCGTGGTATGCGAGAGCCTTTTCTTCAAAAGTCATTATTTTCTCCTTGTGTGTTTCCGTTGCGGGCAAATTAAGCAAACCCGCCTAGGGAACGTTTTTTCGCGCCCAAAGATAGTAATTTACACAAATAATGTAAAGTTTTAGGTATATTTTCAACTTAATCGGGAATGAATAAGATTATTCATGAACACTCCGTCATAAAAAAACAAATCCAAATATTATTATGCTCCGACTAATTCACTTGTTGACAGTAGTCCTTATCTTCTGCAGCTCCGCTTTTGCACAGGCAGAAGATTTTCCTTACAATAAGATTTACTCTCAAGTCGGCTCCATTTATAAAGGTGAAAGTGGATCTGCAGTCCGCTGGTTTATTGCAATCAAGGATTATACCGAAGACGACGTCACCGTAAAAAAGGGATCATTGGTTTTCTTCCCATCCAATGGTGTTTCGGGAACCATGCAGGAGCCTTCCCCAATCACTCCCCGTTGCGGTTACTTTCCTTGGCTTTGCTACACAACATCAGATTCCATCAAAAGCGTACTTTTTGTGGATGGTATCGTCGCTCCGCGAGATGCCAGCCATCTACTGGAAGGACTTAGAAAAGTCACACATATAGACGTTTCTGGACTGAATACCGCGAACACCAGGGACATGTCCTTTATGTTCCATCGCACAAGTATCGCAAATACAATTGTTGGAATAGAAAAGTTTGATACTAAAAACGTTACAAACATGCAAAGCATGTTCGACTACTCAAATGTAGCATCATTGAATTTGAAAAATTTCGACACGAAAAACGTCACAAACATGTCAGGAATGTTTGCAATGTGTTACGGATTGAAAGACCTGGATATCAGCAGCTTCAATACGGAAAATGTAACGGATATGGCGGATATGTTTTCAGGTGTTCAGGTCAAGACACTGGATGTAAGTCATTTTAACACAACCAAAGTCACAAACATGGGCGGTATGTTTGCCGAAATGTGGGCTATAACTTCCCTAGACTTAAGCAATTTTGATACAAGAAATGTAACAGACATGTCTTGGATGTTTTATAACAGCCACCGTTTGGTCAGCATCGATGTCAGCAGATTCAACACAGAAAATGTTGCTAACATGAAAAATATGTTTGGCAGTTGCGATAAATTAACTGTGCTAGATGTTTCCAAATTCAATACAGCTAACGTGACTGATATGAGTGGCATGTTTAATGGTTGTGCTTTGGTGGAAGTATTGGACGTTTCCAAATTCAATACAGCCAAAGTAACCAACATGGCGGATATGTTCGGTAATTGCAGACAAGTGAAGACACTTGACCTTCGCAATTTTGACACTCGTAACGTAACCGACATGTCTCAGATGTTTTCGAATACAGGGTTATTCAGATCGTTAGACCTTTCATCATTCAACACATCCAATGTAACCGACATGCATGGGATGTTTCATAATGTAAATGTTACTGAGCTGAATCTGGAAAACTTTGATACACAAAACGTCACTAACATGAAAAGCATGTTCGAGTATACGAGGATGTCTTCACTGGATCTCAGTTCATTCGACACACGGAACGTAACTGACATGTCTTCGATGTTTTCCTACAACGTCAATTTGAAAACCCTCGACTTAAGCAACTTCAACACAGCAAATGTCACCACGATGTTCGCGATGTTTTATCGTTGTTCAGGATTGAAGTCCTTAAATATCAGTCACTTTGACATAAAAAAAGTTAAGGATACATACTATATGTTTGGATCCTGCAGCGCCCTTAACAAACTGGACCTAAGCAGTTTTGTCACGACCGACCAAATATCCATAAGCGCAAACATTTTCGATTACATGCCTGCTTTAGACACTCTTATTCTTGGGGAAGGTTGGAGTAAGGAAATTCCCTTGCCCAAGAAGCGGATGATTTGCGACAACACCTTGCCTACGGTAGACACCACAAAGACTGACGGAGTCGGCCATACCTATGTTGCAAGACCTCTTGTAGAAATTACAGTTAATAAGATTGGCTCCGGCACTGTAAAAATCCCATCGCCAGCATATCTTTGGGACACCCTTACCGTTACCGCTATTGCAGATGACGGTTATGAGTTCAGATCTATTTCCAGCAAGGACGTAGTCATTGAAAACGGAAAATTCGAAGCATCCAAGGAGATAATTGCCATAGACGTGGAATTCGCGAAAGTCTACAACATCACCTTCAAGGATGAAGACGGCAATGTTCTGGAATGTTCCGGGATTATTGATGCCGGAAAGACTCCATCCTGCGAAGGTCCCGAAAAAGAAGGCACACCCAAATACACTTACACATTTGCCAGTTGGTCTCCCGAAGTTGTCGCCGCCGAAGCCGATGCAGAATACACTCCCCTCTACACGGAATCCATCAACAAATACAAGGTGACATTCCTGGATTTTGATTCCGCCACGGTCATTAGCGAGTTCGAATTGGACTACGGCTCCATCGTGGAAGAACCCGATGATCCCAGCAGAAAGTCTACTAAGGATTTCTCCTACAGTTTCAAGGAATGGTCTCCTGAAGTTGCATTTTTCTTGACAGAAGACGTTGTTTATTATGCAGTCTATGACAGTATTGAAACAAACACCACTTTCGTTGTTCACAACGCCGCCATGTCCAAGTTAAACGTCCATGTTTCCGGCCACGAACTTCAAGTCTGGAACTATACCGCCAATAGCCGATACACATTGATGGATATGCAAGGCCGCGTCCTGTCCGATGGAGTAGCAGACCGCAATCACCTCAGCCTAGATGTTCCCCACGCAGGTTCCTACATGCTTCGCGTAGGAAACCAAACCCAGCGAGTACTTGTTCATTAGCAATATTTTTTGACATCGTTGGAATTATTGCCACAAACGGTCTGTGAGCAACACTGCAGACCTAAGGGCAACAATTCAAACTCGAGTAGATGCAAAGTTCGACGCAAAGATCGAGACCCCAGAGGAATTCAACGAAGAAACTGCCGCTGCCATGGAAGAAGCACGCGCCATCGCCAAGGGCGATATCTACGCCAAGAGATACAACTCCTTTAGCGAAGCCATGGAAGAATTGAAAGATTAATGCTTACCCGTACAGGCAGCCACTCTAATTTGTTGAAGAAATAACAGTAACGGGGAACGTAATTTCCATACTTGGCTATAGATGCAAAAAAGAGCCCCGCCTCCAATGAGACGGGACTCTTTTAGTTTCTTGAACAACCGACCCCGACTTTCGTCAGGGAGACTGTTGCGAGGGACTCACGCCACCGAAGAATTAAACTTCTTCAATGCTTGCGTGGACATTGCCGAGGCGAAGGTGTTTCTGGAAACGCAGGCCCACTTCGATTGCCTGGTCGCAGAGGTTGGTCTTGTCAGCACTTCACCGGTGGAACGCATTTCAGGACCAGCTTAATGACTTGTTCCCGAGTTTCAGAGTTGTAGTTGACCTTTGCCATTGTTTTACCTATTGAGGTTGCGCAATGAATATAGTAGCTTATGCTACCCTCTTATTAAACTCCAACATAGTCCAGTTTAGGAATACGGACAAAACCCCTTGTCAGAAAAAACGCATCCATAGTCTTTATTTGATTTAGTTAAATTTCTGCCATTGGTTTGATTTGTGCAACACTCGACCTCGGAGATTCATGATGCGTCCTAACTTTCTAAAACTCGCAGCGACGTCTATTTTTCTAAGCCTTTTTGTACTGGCTTGTGGAGATGACGACAAGGGAGGCAAAAATCCAGTCCAGGTAGAAACCGAGGACGACTTGTCTGAAATAGCTTGCGATGCAGATCACCGCGGCGAAGAACGATATGTGGAGGAATCTGAAAAGACGTTCGTTTGCCAAAAAGATGATGACACATGGACTTGGGTAGAACAATCTGCGAAATCATCCAGTTCTTCTCGCGGAACGTCTAGTTCCAGTGAAAAATTCAGCTCCAGTTCAAGACCTATCTCAAGTAGCGCAGATACTACGATTGTTCCTCCTTGCCGAAACGATAAAATCGATACCTGCGTTTATGGCGTTCTTACGGATAGTCGTGACGGTCGTAGTTACAAGACCGTAGTGATTGGCAATCAGGTCTGGATGGCTGAAAACCTGAATTACGATTCCGGTGACGATATGAGTTTTTGCCTATATGCCAATGATTGCGAAACTTACGGCCGACATTATGAATGGTCTGCCGCAGCAGATTCCGTCAACACCGGCGATGGGCTTTCAAATTGCCCCGTAAATGTAAAGCAGAAAGGCATTTGTCCTGATGGCTGGCATATTCCTAGCCTTGATGAATGGGAGACGTTGTCCGGAAGTGTGGGCAGAAAAGTGGCGAGTATCAACCTGAGAAGTAGCGAAGGTTGGGAAAATTACGAAAAAGAAAATGAGGCATCATCAACATGTGTGGAAGCATTTAGGCAGCCTTGCTAGATGAT
>JAKSIF010000069.1 GCA_024398965.1 Fibrobacter sp.
TTTTCAGGAAAACTAATAAGCAGGTTTTATCCCCAGACTTCGTCGGCGATTTCCTTAATCAAGGCGAGTTTTGTAAAAGTCGCACTAAAAAATGAGCAAGTTTAAAGAAATAACTGTTTTTTGAAGGGTTGAATGCCCTTATATTGCTCCCAATTTCAATTAGAATTTCATTAGAAAAAAATACTGTGGGCGTTGCCCTGGCGGGCCGGCCCCTTGCGCTATCGACTCGCGATGCGAGTCGTTCGTTCAGCCTCGCGCGACCTGCGACTGCACAAGGCAAGCGCCGCGCGAGTCCGACCCCATACGGGCGGCGGGGCCTAACGCGAAAGCGATGTGGAACCGACAGGGATGTTTTTCTTGAAGGCTTTCATGTCGGCTTCCGTCGGTGTGTCTATGCAAATCTTGCGCTGTTGATGGATGCCGATTTTGCTGTCATCACGAGCAGATTTTCCTTGCTGATTTTTTAGACATATCGACCTCAATAGTTGTATAACGCAAAGCAGTCTTTGTCTAGGCTCCGATTGAATTATTCCTGATAAACCTTCACACAGCGGACAGACACTCCATATGTTTTAAGAAGCACATTTGATGTAAGGCCAGAACTATTTACAATACCATCTTTCCCAACATGGTATCCATCAACAATTTTTTCCTCTGGATAAAACCAATATGCACTATACGTAAGCAAATTGAATCCTCCTCCACCAAGTGGGTCACGACGCATTCCCGATGGAACTAAACTGAAGCCAGTCGTGTTATAACCGACAAAGCCATTTTGCGTCACCATATCCTCGAATCCATGCATAACATATTCAGAATTCAAAATAAATTTAATATCTTCCGCTGTTATTATTCGCCAATCTTTCGGACAAATTCCCTGATGATTTTCATCAATCAAATGAGCGCAACTTTTGGTATTACAACTATCATTGAAGCCCATCATTTCCGCCCACTGGTAAAGCCCCCCGTATCGGTCGCAATTCGTCGTATCGTTGTCATAACAGTAGCGTTCTATTTTATCGTTATCCGATTGGTTTTCTGAACCGTCAACCATTTCACCTATATTCAAGTTTTCTGCAAACACGGTTAATGAATCCGAATGGTCCTTGTTGTAAATGGTTAAATAATAGTAGGACCGATTATTCCTTGTGTCCACAAATTGTTTAAATACACTGTCAGCACGACGGGGACCAAGAACAGCCCAATGATCATAGGGAACATAATCTCCGCTACTGCTTGATGCTGCTGATGAAGAAGACTTCGCAGAAGAACTGCTGCTTGATTTGACACTTGATGAGGAGTTCACCGAGGAACTGGACTTAGCCGAGCTGCTGCTGGATTTTTCCGAGGAACTGCTAGATTCCCGATCGGGGTCGGAAATGATTGAAGAAGATGACATATCGGCGGTGTCGCTGCCCTTGACGCTACTGCTAGATCCTTCGCTATCGCTCAGGATAACACTTGAAGAGGAACCAGGAATGACAGAAGAGGACGAGTCACCGTTGATGCTGGAGGATGATTCATCATCCTCAACAGCGGAACTCAGGGAACTGTTTTCACCAGATGCGCTGGTGGAGCCCGAGTCATCGCCGCAGGCGTTAAAGGCGAACAGCGCAAAAGCGACCGCGCTCACCAAACCAATTTTCTTAAAAGTCTTCATAAAAAACTCCGAATATATTCCCCATAAATTTAGTTTTTCTAAAACATCGTTCCCCTGAAAATAAATTTTATTAATCAGAATTTGCCTAGTTTCCCATACGCCTCACCCCGAGGCATATAGAACATCTTGCATCCTGCGTTCGCGTTAGGGATGGAAGCCCGTAGGGTTCGGACTCGCGCGACCCTTGATTTGTGCAGTTGCCTGGAGCGCGAGGCTGAACGGACACGGCAGGGGCGCTTCGGCGAAGCTCGGCGACCTTGCCGTGATAACGCGACAGCCCGACCCCGGCGGCGGTTCTGTTGTGCGTGTCCCGGGAGCCGGGGGAACGCCCAGAACAAACGATTTATTCTAAAGAACCTCAATGAAAATATGAAGTTCTCCCGTTACGAGAACAGCTTTATTTGGCTTAAGAAGTTACGAACTATATTATTTTAACAATAAAAAACTTGGCGAGTTGGATTTTGTCATTCAGCGCGGCGGAACGGTGCTCCCCAAACTCTTATTATCCCCAGACTTCGTCGGCGATTTCCTTAATCAAGGCGATCTTTGCCCACTGTTCTTCTTCGGTCAGCTTGTTGCCCACATCGCAGGAGGCAAAGCCACATTGAGGGCTCAGCTTCAGGCGTTCCAAAGGAATGTACTTGGTCGCTTCCTTAATGCGGGCGATAACTGTCGCCTTGTCTTCCAGCTTGGGGGACTTGGAAGTAATCAGGCCAAGAACCACAACCTTGTCGGCGCTTACCTTTGACAAGGGCTCAAAACCACCGGAGCGTTCGTCATCGTATTCCAGATAAAGCGTGTTCACATTTTCGCGGGCGAAAACGTAATCCGCCACGGAATCGTAGGGGCCGCTGGTGAAATAGGTGGAGTGATAGTTGCCACGACAAATGTGGGTATTGATCTGCAAGTCCGCAGGCTTGCCTTCGATGGCCAGGTTGTTCACATGAAGCAGCTGATTTTTCACCACGTCAAGGCTCAGGCCCAAAGACTTGTAGCGCCGTGCGGCGGCATCGCCAACGATAGCGCCCCAGGTACAGTCATCGAACTGGATAGTTCTGCAGCCAGCGTCATAAAGCTGACGGATTACGCCGCGGTAGGCGTAGGCAATATCTTCAATCAGTTCATCGTTTGTGGCGTAGAACTTGCGGGTCGTTTCGATATTTTGGGGAACGATAAGCTGCTGGAAAAGTTGAGCAGGAGCAGGAATGGTCTGCTTGGCTTCATGACCGTCACTTTCAAGAGACTTCACAAATTTGCGGGGCGCAGAAAACTGCCCACCACATCAAAATGGTGCGTATTTGACATCGTATTTTTCCTTTTCATGTTGTCGCAGGGCTAAAGGAGAGCACTAGGCGCAAACCTTCGCCGCCACGCTGTCATCAAAGACAGTATTCAACTAAGAGTTATTTCTTAGATGCCGCCAAATATAGATGGAATCTATCGCTTTGTCCAATACTTAATTTTTAGAGTTTGCGATAGGTTTTTGCTATACGCCTTTATGAAAGAATCGATTCCACTTGATTTCAAAGGATCTTTTCTTTTGCAGGTGTATGACGAAAGTAACGCCAAAGACCATCAGCAGAATCGCCAAGAAGCACACCATAAAGTTGTAGAAGAATATGTGTATGTAATGGTCAAACAACCCGTCGCTTGGAGTCTTGAAACAAAGAATCAAGGACTGCACGGAACGATAGGCATACATACCGGGAATCATGGGAAGCAGCGCCGGGAACGCCAAGGATTCGCAGGGACATTTCCAGACTTTTCGCAAAAGGACAGCAAACATCCCGATGGAAAAACCTGCCACGAGACTCGCCCATATAATGTGAAAACCGCAAAGGTTCATCAACACAAATCGGGTGACGTGGCCAATGGCCGCCACAAGGCCACAGCCTGCGAAAATTCGTTTAGGCACATTGCTGATGCTTCCAAATCCGATGGCTGCAATGGAAGCGAAAAATCCGTCTTGAAGTAATGTCAGTAACATATTAGAAGAAATGAAGGTTGGTGAGAACAAGGCCTATGCAAAAACCCAGCGATAGGCAGATAGTTAGAATGGTGCCCTTAAAAAACTGGCTGATGCAACCCAGGAACATTCCATTCAGCAAGTTGCTAAGCGAGTTAATATACGGGATTCCTGGAACCAGGTAAAGGATGCTTGTAGCGAGAGCCACATTAGGTGTTTCTCCAATCTGAAAAACATAGCCGCTGGTACCAATGACCGTAGAAATGGTAGCCGCCAAAATCGTACCCATTCTAAAATCCAGTTTGAACCGCGAGCACAAAGTTCTTCGCAAGTAAAATCCGCAGGCAGTCGCCGTAGCCACAATGGCCATGGAAATAAAATCCCCGTTGAACAGCCTACAGAACGAAGCGTTGGCAAGGCTCGCCAGCACAAGAACAAGATTTGGGTGCAGCCTTTTTACCGCAAGAATCTTCTGGAATTTTTCATAAAAAACTTCGGGAGGATAATTCTCTGTCACCGTTTCCTTGGCAAGATGATTCAGCAAAATAATCCTGTCAAAGTCAAGGGGATTCTCCTTGATCTTTTGGTTGATGGTATAAGTTTTCTGTCGTTTATCATCTACAGCGCAAAGGAGAATATGCTGCGGCAAGCCAGTCACTTCGGCATGAATTCCAAAGTGGGTCGAAAGGTACGCCACGCTGGACAAAACCTGCATACTGGTCGCACCGCAAGCAGCCAGCGTCGCCGCAAACTCCGCAATCATTTTGCAAACAATGAATTCCTGATTCTCCTGTTGTTCAAGAATTTCAGAAAGCGGCGAGGCGCTCGTCCCCATCCCTTTCTTCGTGAAAAAAGTTTCATAAACAATTAGGAAAAGTACGATTACAAAACAGGCGCCTATAAGAACGGTTGCATTTCCAGAGGAAACGCTAGTGATGTCAATATCAATTCCCATGGAAATGCCCTCAACAAAAACTAGTCTTCGATGCAGCGGACAGAAGCTGCAATATCCTTGTTGAAGTGTTCCACGGTAATGATGCCATTATCACTGATGTTCAGCATATAGGCGCGAACCGCATCGTACTCGTCATCAATCCAAATGCGAGCCGACTTGTCGCGATCCACATAGTTGTCTTCATGGTAACGGAAGCCTGCATTAACCACATTCAGCTTTGCAAATTCACCGGACGCAATCAGAGATTCATACTCAGCTTTTGTAGGAACATGCCAGCCAAGAGGACAAGCCTTCTTTGCGGCAGCCCAAGTATAAAGGCGACCATAGTCAAAACACATCTTGAAATCATCGCCATAGCAGTAGCTGAAATCAGTGTAGAAATTGGCATTCTGTGCAAACCACTTTTTTCCATTGGCATTTACGACCTTATAGACATTCTCGCTACATTTCAAGGATGTTTGATCATCACTGAATTTGCATTTATGGAAGTCTTCGCAGGCAGTAAGGACGAAGATTGCGGCAATTGCCAAGAAGGGAAGAATTTTCATCATTGTGAACTCCTATGTTTTTTGTTCGGGCCACAATGTAGAATGTCAAAGTTTTCTTGACTAATACTTTATATTTCTGAAAATTATAAGTTTTTAAAATACAATCAATTTTTGTGATAGACAAATCACGAAAGATGAATATTCAAATCACAAAAAAACTAGAAGGCATTTAGCCTTCTAGCTTTCTCACTCTGAAATTTTTATAAAGTGCATTGGGCAAGGTTCACTGGGCAGCAAATGAGACCACGCAGCCCCGCAACACTTTTTGATTCTCGAAATTTTTCGTCGCGACGAACTCAACGAACTTCGCTTTTACGAGTTCATCGCGGCCACCAAACTATTCAGCGAAGAGAGCGGTAGAGAGGTAGCGGTCGCCAGTATCCGGAAGCAGGGCCACAATGGTCTTGCCCTTGTTTTCCGGACGCTTTGCCAGTTCCTTGGCAGCCCAGAGAGCAGCTCCAGAAGAAATACCCACCAGCACGCCTTCCTTGTGGCCGATTTCGCGGCCGGCTTCGAATGCGGCTTCGTTTTCTACTGCGATGATTTCGTCGTAGACCTTGGTGTTCAAGGTATCAGGAACGAAGCCTGCGCCAATGCCCTGAATCTTGTGAGCGCCAGCAACACCCTTGGAAAGTACCGGAGAGGAAGCGGGTTCCACAGCCACCACCTTCACGTTGGGATTCTGGGACTTCAGATATTCGCCCACGCCCGTGACGGTACCACCGGTACCCACACCGGCAACGAAGATATCAACCTTACCGTCGGTGTCTTCCCAGATTTCCGGGCCGGTAGAGGCGCGGTGAGTTGCCGGATTTGCCGGGTTCACGAACTGGCCAGGAATAAAGCTGTTAGGAATTTCTGCAGCCAGTTCGTTGGCACGGGCGATAGCACCCTTCATGCCCTTGGCGCCTTCGGTAAGAACAAGTTCTGCACCGTAGGCCTTGATAATCTGGCGGCGTTCAACACTCATGGTTTCGGGCATCACGATGATAATGCGGTAGCCGCGGGCTGCAGCGACAGAAGCAAGGCCAATGCCAGTGTTACCGGAGGTCGGTTCGATAATCACTGCACCGGGCTTCAGCTTGCCGGACTTTTCAGCGTCATCCAGAATGCCCTTGGCGATACGGTCCTTCACGGAGCCAGCGGGGTTGAAATATTCAAGCTTTGCCAGAACCTTCGCACCGAGATTGTTAGCGGCTTCGATGTGAGTAAGTTCCAGGAGGGGGGTGTGACCAATCAGCTGATCTGCAGAAGTATAGATTTTAGACATTGTTTTTCCTTCGGAAAAAAGTGAAAAGTGAAGAGTTAAAAGTGAAAAATGATTATCTTCGCGGCTTCGCCGCCCTAAATTGATGCGCCGCAGGCGCCATGCTAATCATTGTTCACTATTCATTGTTAACTGTTAATTTTTTTTACACCTGTGCCAGAGCCTGTTCCAAGTCGGCGATAATATCATCGATGTGTTCGGTACCGATGGAGAGGCGGATGGTGGACGGCGTAATGTGCTGTTCCTTGAATTCTTCTTCGTTCAGTTCGGAATGAGTGGTGGTGTACGGATGAATCACCAGGCTCTTCACGTCGGCAACGTTTGCCAACAGGCTAAAGATCTTCAGGCTATCAATGAACTTCCAGGCTTCGGCCTGACCGCCCTTGATTTCGAAAGTAAAGATGGAGGCGCCACCCTTGGGGAAATACTTCTTGAAGTTTTCGTGGTCCGGATGGGTCGGGAGACTGGGGTGGCTAACGGAAGCAACCTTCGGATGCTTGGAAAGGAATTCCACAACCTTCTTGGTATTTTCCACATGGCGTTCGATACGCAGGGACAAAGTTTCAGTACCCTGGATGAGAGCCCATGCAGCGAACGGGGAAATTGCAGCGCCCTGGTCGCGAAGGAGGATTGCGCGGATGTAGGTCACGAATGCGGCACCCGGAACAGCGTCGGCGAAGCTTACGCCGTGGTAGCTCACGTTGGGGTTAGCGATGGTGGGGAACTTGCCAGACTTCCAGTTGGTCTTGCCGGATTCGATGATGATACCGCCGAGAGTTGTACCGTGACCGCCGATGAACTTGGTAGCAGAATGAACAACTACGTCTGCGCCGTGTTCAATGGGGCGGAACAGGAAGGGAGTACCGAAGGTGTTGTCTACGATAACGGCGAGACCGTGCTTGTGGCCAAGTTCGATAAGAGCGTCGATATCGGAAACGTCAGAGTTCGGGTTGCCCAATGTTTCCAGGTAAAGGATCTTGGTGTTTTCCTTGATGGCAGCTTCCACTTCGGCGAGGTTGTGAGTGTCAACGAAAGAAGTGCTTACGCCGAAAGGTGCCAAGGTGTGCTTCAGCAAGTTGTAGGAGCCACCGTAAATGGTCTTCTGGGCAACCACGTGATCGCCAGCCTGGGCGAGAGCTTCAATGGCGTAGGTAATGGCAGCGGCGCCAGATGCAACGGCAAGGGCTGCGGAACCACCTTCCAGGGCAGCGATACGCTGTTCGAAAACGCCCTGGGTGGAGTTGGTCAAGCGGCCGTAAATGTTACCGGCATCGCGAAGGCCGAAACGGTCAGCGGCATGCTGGGAGTTGTGGAAAACGTAAGAGGTGGTTGCGTAAATAGGAACTGCGCGGGAATCGGTTGCGGGGTCTGCGGATTCCTGGCCAACGTGGAGCTGAAGAGTTTCAAAGTGAAGATTCTGGGACATGTGCTATTCCTCCGTACTGGAATGTTTGTCATTATTATTAAAACTTTCAGGTTTGTTTCCTACCATTTTTGTAGGTCTTTCAAACCAACGGCTATAATGTAAAATCATTTTCCCACCTTTCCAATAGGTTTAGTAGGAAATTCTATAACTTTTTTCACTTTTTCTTCGTTATTATAGACAAGAACTATAACAAGTTAAAATATTCCCCTATAAAAGCCCCTTTTAAAGCATTTTTACTTAGATTTTAGTCATCCAAAACACTTGTTAGGAGTATACATGATTAAAAAGATTCTTCCCCTTACCGCAGCTGCCCTCATGGCCCTCACAGCCTGCTCCGACGACAGCAGTTCCTCCGGCCCGAGCGTCCCCTCTGCCGACTCCGCCCCTACCTGTTCCGCCAAGAAGAAATCCGACAATACTGTAGAAATGATCATCGGCATGCCCGGCGTTTCCACAACCACCATTACCACAATCCTTAATGGTGATAAAGTCACAATGGAAATGTCCTCTACCTACAGCTCCAAGATTCCTGCAGAAGCCATCCGCGAGGAATGTGAAGAGAACCAGAGGGAAGCTGAAGAGGACCACGATAACGCAACTGTTACCTGCTCTGACAGAACCATCAAGATTGTTAGTGAAGAAGACGCAGATGGCGCTTCCATAGAAAAGATCTACGAAAAGGCCGTCGGCGAATGCCAGGTTTTCGAGAAAATGTACGACGAAGACTTCTATGAAGATGACGACGATGATGACGACGACATTTTCAACAATAGCGGATCTTCCAATGAAGAACCCACTACCCCCGACATCGGCACACCGCTTCCTGGAGACACAGGTTTAGGCAACCGCCAAGGCAAGGCCACTTGCAAAATCAGCAAGAATTCCGACACAGAATTTGAAATGACTGTCTCCGACGCAGATACCGCAACCGTGTCCATCTCCGTGAAATACATCGACGGCATCCTCGAAGAAGGCAGCACCACGGTATTCAATGAAAACCTGCCCCAGAGTTTCATCGATCAGGAATGTGCTGAAGCCAAGGAAGACGCCCTCAATGACGTAGACGGATCCATCGTCACCTGCGAAGGAAATACCATTTCCGAAAGTTTCAAGATGGAATCCCCATTTAACCCGATTTCATTCATGGCATCAGAATTTGTCGCTATGTGTAACGAAATCCAGGAAACCGGAATCATTCCCGACGAAGACGAAGACTTCTAAGCAAGTTTCCTCATTTTGCCTATAAGAAAAGCCGGCCATCAAAGGTCGGCTTTTTCATTTGCATTCTTTTGATCTTGAGCTAGAGAGCGTTACAGCCCGCAGCTCCAGGCCTTATCGTTAGGCACCTTCCCTTCAGCCTCTTCCGTCCCGCGGACAAACTGGTCCAGCTTGACGCTGTCCAGGTAGCCGCGGATCATGGAATCCAGCTCCTTCCACACCGGAAGGGTAACGCAGAAACTTGCACGGTCGCAGGTATTTACATCGTCATCGAGGCAGGCCACAGGCGCCACCGACGTCTCCGTCAGCGAAAGGATGTCCCATACGCTGCATTCCATGGGGTCGCACTTCAGCTTATAGCCGCCGCCCTTGCCGCGAGCGCCTTCCAGTAGCCTGCTGCGCACCAGCGTTCCCAGAATGCCTTCCAGGTACTTTTCAGAGATTTGCTGACGGGCAGACAGTTCCTGCAGCTTCACGTAGTTTTCTCGACCGTTCTTGGCCAAGTCTATCATGACCCGCAGAGCGTAACGACCTTTGGTAGAAATTCGCATTTTCAGCCTCCACTTCTAAAAATAAAAAGAAAAGCGCCCAAAAGAGCGCTTTCCCTTGAAAAACTATAGGATTAGTGGGGTTTTCTTCTTTAACCGCTGCGGTTAGCTACCCAAGTATTCCACCGCAAAGATCAAGGTGGCACCACCCGGAATCGGGCCCGCGCCTCGGGCACCGTAGCCAATTCCCGGCGGAACGATGAGGATTCTCTTTTCGCCCGGAAGCATGCCCTGCACACCGAGTTCCCAACCGCGAATCACACGGCCGCCACCCAGCGGGAAGCTGAAGACCTGCCCGCGATCACGGGAGCTGTCGAACTTGTAACCATTCGTGAGCCAGCCAGTATAGTGGACATGAACGTTCTGACCCTTCTGGGCAGGCTCGGCACCTTCTTCGCCTTCCCTGATGATTGCATAGCGCAAGCCCTCGGGGCCATTTTCAAAGGTCAAGGCCGTTGTATCCGGGAAGAAGTCCATGGTGGCAGCCACAGCCTCGTCAATCTCGGAGGAAACCAGTTCCACGCGGTAGATCAAGGTGGAGTTAG